>JAYUDU010000349.1:0-26270 GCA_043739605.1 Acidimicrobiales bacterium
AACAGCTTGCGACCGGTCTTGGTGTCGAGTGCGATCTCATCGGTCATCGTTGGTCCCCCGGACATCGTGTTGATGCGTTCGCATCAAATCGGAGCGCACCGTAGCGCACGAGCGGGCGATTTGCGCTTGCGACGCCGCGGTGCCCGGATACGCTGCGACCGCCAGGCCGTCGTGGCTGCTCGCAGAAGGGGATCCGATGAGGTGGAGTGAGTGGCGGGCGCTGATGTCCGGGTACGTGGCCCCCCATCGTCGGCTGTTGGTCCTCCTCGGATTCGCCACCCTCATAGGCACCGCGCTCCAGGTCGCGACCCCCCAAGCCGTGCGGGTGTTCATCGACCGGGCGACGTCATCGGATCGCAGCCCCGTCGGCCTGCTCGCGGTGCTGTACATCATGGCGGTCATTGCCCAACAGGCCTTCCGGGTCCTCAGCTCGTGGTTGGGTGAGCAGCTCGGTTGGCTGGCGACCAACGAGCTGCGGGTCGACCTGCTCGCCCACTGCCTCGAGCTCGACCCCGACTTCCACGTCACCCACTCCCCCGGCGAGCTCATCGAACGCATCGACGGCGACGTGAACGGGCTCAGCACCTTCTTCGCCCAGTTCGTGCTGACCGTCGTCACCAGCATGCTCCTGCTGGTGTTCGTGCTCGGCATCGTCTGGCTCGAACACCCTCTCGCAGGGGCAGCGTTCACGGTCTTCGCCGCGGCAGCGATCGCCGCCATGGCGTCGACCCGCAAGGTCGCCGCGCCGGCATGGGGCCGGGCGCGCGAGGCGAGCGGCCTGCTGTACGGCTTCCTCGAAGAGCGCCTCGCCGGCACCGTCGACCTGCGCTCATCCAACGCAGAGGCACACACCCTGCGGGGCTTCTACGGCCTGGCGAGAGACCGAACGTGGATCAGCACTCGGGCTCGCCTCATGGACGCGATCGGTTGGGCGGCGAACGGCTGGATCACGGCGGCATCGAACGCGCTGGCGTTCGTCGTGCCTGCCGTGCTCGTAGGTCGGGGCGATCTCACCATTGGCGGCGCGTTCGTCCTCTACTTCTATGCCCAGCTGCTGATGCAGCCCCTGAACGATGTCACCCACCAGGTCGAGCAGCTGCAACAGGCCATCGCCGGGGGCCGTCGCGTCGTCGCTCTGCTGGCGCTGGCGCCCAACATGGTCGATGGCCCAGGCGCGCCGTTGCCAGCTGGCGCGCTCAGCGTCGAGCTGCGGGACGTGGGCTTCGGTTACACAGACGACCCTGACGTCCTCACCGACCTCAACCTGCTCGTCCCCGCCGGCGGCGTGCTCGGCGTGGTCGGACGCACCGGCAGCGGGAAGTCGAGCGTGGCGCGCCTCATCGTCCGGCTCCACGACCCACGGCGCGGCGTCGTGGAGGTGGGCGGGGTCGACGCCCGCGCCTTGCACCGCGCCGAGCTCCGACGCAGAGTCACGCTCGTGACCCAGGACGTGCACGTCCTCGCGGCCACGGTCCGCGAGAACCTCACGCTGTTCGACGACACCGTCGCCGATGACGCCCTCCACGCCGCGATCGACACCCTCGGGCTGCGGCGCTGGCTCGACCGGCTGCCGGCCGGCCTCGACACCGCGCTCGGCGAGGGCGGCATCGGGCTGTCTGCGGGCGAGGCGCAGTTGTTGGCGTTCGCCCGGGCCTTCCTCCTCGACCCGTCCGTCGTGGTGCTGGACGAGGCGTCGTCGCGACTGGACCCCGCGACGGAGGCGATGCTCGAGGGCGCCATCGACGGCCTCCTCATCGGGCGGACTGCCATCGTCATCGCCCATCGCCTTGCCACCCTCGACCGCTGCGACGCCATCTGCGTGCTGGAGGGCGGCCGCGTCCTCGAGTACGGACCCCGCGCCGCGCTCGTCGCCGACCCGGACTCGCACTTCTCGGAGCTGCTGCGGGTCGGTCTCGACGCGGGTCGAGCATGAGCACGGTCGAGGCCGAGTGGCCATCGTGGCGATACGCATGGCACCTCCACCGCTTTCGTCCGGCGCGCCAGCTCATCAACCTCGCTGGGGTCCTCCTCGGGTGGGGTTCTCGGGTGCTCATCGGCATCGCCGCCAAGATCGTGTTCGACCACCTCGCACACCTCGGCCGCCACGAATCGCTGCGCTGGCTCTGGTGGCCGATCGCGCTGTTGGTGGCCAGAGCGGTCGCGACCACGATCGTGCCGTTCACCCTCCAAGCGACGAACGGGGCGTTCGCGTGGGCGAACGCCGGCATGTTGCAGCGCAACATGTTGCGCCGAATCCTCCAGCTGCCGAGCGGCAGGGCGCTGCCCGGATCTGCCGGCGAGGCGGTCAGCCGATTTCGCGACGACACCGAAGCGGTCGTGTGGTGGCCGATCGGCTTCAACAACGTCATCGGCTCATCGGTGACGGGCGCGCTCGCGCTGGCCATCATGTGGCGGGTCAGCCCCGCCATGACCATCGGTGTGTTCCTCCCGCTCGTCGCCGTCATCGCGCTTGTCGAAGCTGCTCGCAGCCGGGTGGTCGCCTACCGGCTGGCGAACAGGGTGACGACGGCCAGCGTGACTGGGTTCATTGGCGATGTGTGCGCGGCCGCCAGCACCATCCAGGTCGCCCACGCCCACGCCCGCGTGGCGGCGCACTTCCGCGTGCTCAACGCCCGCCGCCGACGCGCCGCGGTGCGAGATCGGGTGCTGGAGGAGGCCCTGAAGGGGACCTTCTGGGTGGTCAACCTCGGCACCGGCATCGTGCTCGTCGTCGCCGCTCGCTCACTCGGCGATGGTCGGTTCAGCGTCGGAGATCTTGCCCTGTTCGTCTCTTATCTGGCGGTGTTCCAGGAGTTCACCGGCGATGTCGGCAGCTCCCTCACCGGGTATCGCCAGCTGGGGGTCTCGTTCCGCCGCATGCACGATCTGCTCCAGGGGCGGCCTGCCGCGGTGCTGATGGCGGACGATGACATCTTCGAGCGCGGCGCGCTCCCCTCCGCCGCCCCTCAGATCACCGCCGTCCCTCCATTCTCCGGGCTCGTGGCCACCGATCTCCGGTACCGCCACAACGACGGCCACAACGGCATCGATGGCGTCTCGCTGTCGCTGGCGCCGGGATCGTTCACGGTGGTGACGGGGAGGGTGGGCTCCGGCAAGAGCACGCTGCTTGCGAGCCTGCTTGGCATCGTTCCGGCGAACGGCACCATCGAGTGGAACGGCGTCATCGTCGACGATCCCGCGTCGTTCATGGTGCCGCCACGCACGGCCTACACGCCGCAGGTTCCGCAACTGTTCAGCGAGACGCTCCAAGACAACGTGCTGCTCGGCCGCGAACCTTCGCCGGGTGACCTGGCGTTGGCGATGCACCTCGCGGTGCTCGGCGCCGACCTCGATGCCCTGCCCGAGGGGCTCGCCACGCGGATCGGGTCACGCGGCGTACGACTCTCCGGCGGCCAGCTGCAACGAACTGCTGCCGCCCGCATGTTCGTTCGCACCCCGCAGCTGCTCGTGTGCGACGACCTCTCGAGCGCCCTGGACGTGCACACCGAGGCGGCCCTGTGGGAGCGGGTGTTGGGCGACCCATCTCGCACCGTACTGGCCGTCTCCCATCGGCGCGCCGCCCTCGCCCGCGCCGATCAGATCATCGTCATGAGCGATGGCTGTGTCGCAGACGTCGGCCGCCTTGACGACCTGCTCGACCGCTGCGAGGAGATGCGCCAACTGTGGCGCCACGACGACCGCTGACGCGACCCAACCAGACTCTGGTACCGCTGTGACCCTCCATGCGGGTCACGGCGGTACCGGTCCGCGACCTCGCCCCACCGGACAACGCGCGGGCTCGGCGCCCGGCCGGATCTACGGGCGCATCTCCAGGCCAGCGAACTCGCCGGAGGTGCGCCACGCGTCGATGTAGGCGAAGTAGGCGATCGGGCCATCGGGGTAGCCGAGGCTGTTGAGCAGCCCGCGGGGCCCGGCGTCTTGGCCTTCGTTGTTGTAGTAGCCGGGGGTGCAGTCGGCGGCGCCACCGAACCGGCGACCGCCGGCCAGCAACTTCTCCACCCACGCATCTTGCGCCTCCCGCGTCACCTCGACCTCGTTCACGCCGTTCGCCTCGGCGTGGCCGATGATCGCGGCGATGGTCGCGCCGGCCTCGACGAGGTTGTGGGGCACGTTGGAGATGAGGTTGGCGCCATGCGTCGGGCCGACGACGAACGCGTTCGGGAAGCCATGCACATGGATGCCGTGGAGGCTGCGCATGCCCTCCGCCCACGCCTGCGACAGCTTGAGACCGTCGGTGCCGGTCATATCGAAGCCGGTACGCCGGACCAACTCTGTCCCTACCTCGAAGCCAGAGGCGTAGACGATGCAGTCCAGCGGGTACTCGACGCCGTCCACAACGATACCGGTCTCGGTGATGCGCTCGACACCCTTGCCATCGGTGTGAACGAGGTGGGTACCCGGTGTGTTGTAGGCCTGCAGATAGGTGTCGTGGAAGCACGGCCGCTTGCACAGCTGGCGATACCACGGCTTGAGCGCCTCCGCCGTCGCCGGGTCGGCGACGATCTCGTCGACGCGGGCCCGAATCTCGTCCATCTTCTCGAAGTCGGACTCGTCGAAGGCGCGCAGAAGCGCCTCTGGACTGAAGTCGCCGTTCGCGAGGACGCGGTCGCGGATGCGCTTCGCGATGTCGGTCCACCCGTCCATGACGAGGTCTTCCTCCGCGAACCCGCCGGTCTGAAGCAAGCAGAAGTTCTCCAGCCAACGCTGCTGCCAGCCCTCACCAAATGTGGCGAACCAATCTGGGTCGGTCGGCTTGTTGTTGCGGATGTCGATGGAGGACGGGGTGCGCTGGAACACGTACAGCTCCTGGCACGCCTTGGCGAGGTGCGGGATGCACTGCACCGAGGTGGCGCCGGTGCCGATGATGCCGACACGCTTGTCCGCGAGCCCCGTCATCAACGCTCCGCTGGGGTTGCCGCCGGTGTAGGCATAATCCCAGCGGCTGGTGTGAAAGCTGTGGCCCTTGAAGGTCTCGATGCCGGGAATGCCGGGCAACTTCGGCTTGTGCAGTGGGCCGGTTCCAGTGATGACGAACTTGGCCCGCATCTCATCGCCGCGGTTGGTACGGATGATCCATCGCGAGATGGCAGCATCCCAGATGACATCGTTGACCTCTGTCGAGAACAGCGCGTTGTCGTACAGCCCGAAGTGCTTGCCGATGCGCTGGCAGTGCTCCAAGATCTCGGGTGCGTGGGCGTACTTCTCGCTTGGCATGTGGCCGGTCTCCTCGAGAAGCGGCATGTACACGAACGACGTGGTATCGCACTGCGCCCCGGGATAGCGGTTCCAATACCAGGTGCCGCCGAAGTCTCCACCCTTCTCGATGATGCGCACATCCTCGACCCCGGCCTGGGTGAGGCGCGCCCCGGTGACGAGGCCGGCGAAGCCGCCGCCGATGAACGCGACCGTCACCTCGTCGAACAGCGGGTCGCGCGGTACGGAGGTGACGTAGGGATCGTCGAGGTAGTGGGCGAACGCGCCCTTCGCCTCCAGGTATTGCTCGTTGCCATCCGCGCGCAGCCGCTTGTCGCGCTCGGCCAGGTACTTCGCCCGGACAACTCGCGTGTCTGGGCCGGTGGTGGTGGTGTCTTCAGCGATGGTCATTCGATGGCCCTTCGAGAGGCGGTCGTGGGTGTCACGTCCGTACGAATGGCCCTTGACCCGGGGTCAAGAGCCACTGGCCACATGATCCCGGATCTCGAACGATCGGTCAAGTCCCCGCCAGCACCTCCTAGAAGTAGTCCTTGTGCGGGTAGTCAGGGGCAACGTCCTGGGCGGGCAGGGTGTCGTAGATCAGAACGGTGCCGGCGGGTTCGAAGGCCTTGAACGGCGTCGTCTCGAACTGACCGGGAAGGTAACGGCGACCACCGGCAATGTACCGATACATGCCGACGCCGTTGTTGTTCAGCTCGTCTGGGCCTTGGGCGGTGTTGTCCCAGTAGATCTCGGTCGTGTCGTCGTAGAGGTTGTAGTCATCCCACGCCCACAGGCCTCGCCCGAACGAGACGAGCGGCTTGGTGATTCCGCCCTTGGCCGGACTCCTCGGGAAGGCGAACATGCCATCTCGGAAGGTGTTCTGGTTCAACTTGGGACCAGCCAACGACAACCCGATGAAGGTCTCAAAGATGGTGGGGTACATGACGCCGTACGAACCCGGCGCGGTGGGCTCCTTACCGTACGCCCACTTGTACACGGTGTAGGCGTCACCCGAGTTCTTCGGCCCGCGGGCCGAGAGAAGCGATAGCCCGAAGGCATGAGCCCACTGGGTCTTGTCATAGGTGCGGGCGAAGAAGGTCGTATCGGTGAGGGCTGAGCCGGTGATGATCCACTCCGGCTGATAGTTCTGCTTCGTCGCCGCCGCGGTGTAGAAGACAGGATAGATGGGGTCGCCGGCGAAGATGACGCTGGTGATGCCTTCGCTCGCAAACTTCGACATGATCGTCTGTGCTTGGTCTTGCGCAGACTGGGTGTCGAAGATGTAGGCAGCTTTGTCTGTGAGCTTGACGTTGTAGGTGGCGAGCTGCTCCTCGAAGAACTTCTCTCCGGAGGCATATGCCTTGTCCGTGGTTTCGTAGTAGATGAGGCCGAATGTGCGGGTCTTGGCCTGCAGCAGCGGGTCGCCGGCGAACTTCGCCTTTGCTCCCGCCATCTGCTTGCCGATCATCTCGGACCGCATGAGGTAGGCCTGGTGCTGGTCGGGGAGACCGTTGCCCCACACGTACGGCGCGTGCGCCAGGTAGTAGTCCTTCGGAAGCGTGGTCGTGCAGACGCACAGGATGCCGCGGGCGTTGATCTCGTTGATGTACGCGTTGTTGGGAGCGCCCCACGACATGAATGGCTTGATCGTGGTGGCGATGGTGATGGCATCGGCCTTGCCGGCGTTGTCATCAGCGGCCTTGCCAGTGCCGTTGAAGACCTTGAGCACGACCTTGCGGTGATATAGCTCGACCTGCTTGTTGAACAGCGCGATGTACTCCTGGAATTGCTGGTTGATCTGGTCTTGGTTGTCGGTGTCACCGCCGGCGGCGAGGACCGCCTGTGTCGTCGGGTCCGGTTGGCCGACGTACTGCACGATGGTGATGGTGTCCTTGGACACGCCTGTCTTGTAGGTGGCACCGCCGTTGTCGCCGCTGAAGGGGGCAACGCACGGGTTGGCGTACAGGGTCGGCATCTTCACTCGGCCGGTCTTGGCGTCGCAGTTCGGGGCCGCAAGAGCCTCTGGGCTACCGATGCCACCGCCGGAGGCGCCACCGCCCGGCGTCGCCACCGTCGTGCCGCCAGTGGTCTGGCGGGTCCCGCTCCGCGTGCCACCGGTGCCTGCGCCCGCGGTGCCGGCAGCCGCGCCGATGCTCCCGGTGCCGCCGACGGCACCGGCGGTGCCTCCATCAACCGCCGCCTGAGCGTCGCCGGCGAGGCCGCCGCCCCCCGTCGCGTTGGCGTACCCGGGAGTAGAACCGTTCGCTTGGTTGCGCTGGGTTCCACCGACGCCGGCGTCGACGTTCTCGGTGGCGGTCGAGCCACCCCGTCCCGGCAGCAACAGGGCAATCAGGAAGATCGCCATCACCACCAAAAGGAAGGGCCGGTATCGGGCAAGTGCCTTGCCGGCATCACCCATCGTCATCTCACTCCATCGCTGCATGGCGTTCACTTCTCCTTTCGAGCGGAGACCGGTGTGCGCGGTCGCCGCTGCGGACGGGCTACTTCGGATTGACCTGGCGCAACGGGCGGCGGGTCGGCCGCCGCTGCTCCCGATCGGTTCACGATCTCTTCTGATGACCCGAGGTACGACGCGACGACGCGCGGGTCGTTGATGACCTCGTCTGGTGTCCCCTGCAGGACGACCCTTCCGAGATCCATGGCCACGATCTCATCCGACACGCTGGTGATGAGCGGCATGTCGTGCTCGATCACCAGGAGGCTGGCACTGGTGGCCTCGCGGATGCGGAGCAGCAGCGGGCCGAGGGCCTCGGTCTCGCGCTGCGCGATGCCCGACGATGGCTCGTCGAACAGGATGACCTTTGGCGCCGACGCGAGGATGCATGCGAGGTCAACGACGCGCCGACTTCCCGTCGACAGCTCGCCGACGAACTTGTCGTAGAACGCTTGGAGCCCCATCAGCTCGACCAACTCGTTGACCTTGCGGGACACCTCGCGCTCTGCATCGGCGACGGCCGGCAGGTTGAGTGCGGTGGCAACCGGGTCGCGCACCTCGATGGTCTTCTCGAATGCCAGCGCGATGGTCTCGCTGACGGTGAGGGCAGGGAACAGCCGGGCGTCCTGGAACGAGCGCCCAAGACCGCGCCAGGCGCGGGCATCCGGCGACAGCCGCGTGACGTCCTCGCCCAGCAGGCTGATCGTGCCCTCGTCTGCGATGGCATAGCCGCACAGCAGATCGAACAGGGTCGTCTTGCCGGCACCATTGGGGCCGATGATGCCGAGGATCTGGCCGACGCCGAGGTCGAAGTTCACGTCGGCGTTGGCCATGACGCCGCCGAAGCGCTTCGATACACCCTGCACCGACAGCACCGGCGGCGCCGCCACCTCCTCTGCGGAGCGGATTCGAGCAACGGCCGCGGTGCGGGCTGCTCCTCCAGACCCCGGCGAGGCACCGGATGTCACCGACGCCGCGCCTTCGAGGAACACAGAGCGCAGGACGTCTGGTCGCTCGAGGAGCTCTGCCGTGGGGCCGTGGAAGCGAACCTCGCCCTTTTCCATGAAGTAGGCCGTGTCCGCGATGGTGAGCGCGACGTTGACCGACTGCTCGACGAGGATGATGGTGGTGCCCTGCGCGGCCAGCTCGCGAACCGTCGCCAGGAGCTGCTCCACGATGACCGGGGCGAGGCCAAGCGAGAGCTCGTCGATCATCAGGAGCTTCGGCTTGGCGAGAAGGGCTTGGCCGATGGTGAGCATCTGCTGTTGACCGCCCGACAGGTTGGCGGCCGGCAGGTCGTAGTAGTCGCGCAGGATCGGGAAGTACGTGAGGACGGACTCGGTGGCCGCGGCCAAGTAGGCGGAGTCGGCGCGGTACAACCACCCAGCGATCTTGAGGTTCTCTGCCACCGTCAACCCGGGGAACACGCCCTTGCCGCCCGGCACTTGGACGATGCCGAGCTGGGCCTTGGCGACGGGGTCGAGATGGGTGACGTCGTTCCCGGCGAAGGAGATCGCCCCGCCGATGGGGTCGAGCAGACCGCTGATGGCACGCAGCAACGTCGACTTGCCCGCACCGTTGGTACCAAGCAGCGCGATGACCTCGCCCTGCTTCACCTCGAAGTCGACTCCGAACAGCACCTGCACCCCGCCGGCATACGCGACATCAAGGCCACGGACGCTGAGCAGCGCATCGCTGGTGGTGGCCTCTTCGCGCTTGACGGCTGCCGCGATGTCGGCGGCGACGCTGAAGCGGGCGCTGCACTCCACCACCCCGCCGATCACCACGATGATGCCCAGCAGCACGAGCGCCGTCGAACGGCCGCTGCTGTCTCCGATGGCGCTGATGAGTACGGAGGTGATCGCGGCGCCGAGGAGGAGGAACATCAACGACCAGGCAAACGCCTGCGATCGAATGCGGGCTGGGACGATGAGCGAGACGAGCGTCCGGTATGCGGGGGCGAAGCCGGCCGCCCCGATGGAGAGGAAGCACACGGCCACCAGCGCCAACGCGAAGTTGGGTGCTGCGGCCATGAACATCACGCCAACCCCGAACTCGATGACCATCAACCCGTTGACCAGTGGCAGACGCTCCGCCCGCGACCGAACCACCTGGTCCTGGGCGAGCTTGGCGCCGAGAGCGACGCCGAGCAGGCCGAAGGTGCCGAACAGCGCAGAGATCACGCCGCGGACCTCGGGCGAGACCCCGTACTCCTTCTTGAAGAACAACGAGAGGTACACCGCGAACGGGGCAACCCCGCCGCCGAAGAACGCAGCCGCCAGCCAAGTACGCCGTAGGGACCTGATGGCAGACAACTCGCGGTAAGCGCCCGCCATGTCCCGGATGATCTCGCCGAGGACACCGAACACGCCGACGGCGGACGAAGCGCTGGACTCGGGAGCCGGAGCCGTGTCGGCTGCTACGTCCGAATCGTCGGCGCGGTCGAGGAGCGCTGTGGCGCCCCGCACCGGCTCTTCGACCCGGCTTAGCAACACGACGAAGGCGAACGTCGGCAACGCGAGGATGACGAAGGTGGGCCGCCATCCCACCGCGCCACCGAGCGCCCCCGCGATGGGGCCCGCGATGAGCGCAATGCCGCCCTGGGCGATGGCGTAGAAGCCGAAGATCGGCGCGAGCGCCTTCGGCCGGTAGAAGTCTGAGAGCAGGCTCGGGTGGGTGACCTCGTTGACGAGCTGTCCTGACCCTCCGGCGAGGCGGGCGATGACGAAGATGGCCACCGCTGGCGCGAAGCCGGTCGCAACTGCCGTGACGCCCCAGACGAGCCCACCAAGCCGGGCCAGCCACACCCGACCGGTGCGGTCGGACCAGTAGCCAAGCGGCAGCGAGAACAGCAGCGGCACGAGCCCCGAGATGGTAGAGATCGGTACGAACTGGGCGTCGCTGAGGTGGAAACTCTTCTCGATCTCGGGCGCGAGGACGCCGAGGGCGGTGGCATCGAACCGCTCGACCGCCGCAAGGCACAGCAGCATCACCACGGGAAACAGCCCCCGCGGCTGGCTCAGTGCAACCAGCTCGCGCAGCGATTCTCGCGGCGAGCGGCGACCCTTAGGCCCGGGCTCTGAGGCAGGCGGCGACGGAGCGGGAGGGGCCGCGACCACGACCGGGTCGGACGGCATGGAGCGTGCCGCCGCGGCGTTGGAGGCGGCCTCGGCGCGAAGCCGCGCCTGGATCGGCACGCGCGGCGTGGCGCGGCGCGGCGCGGCGCTGCCGTCGGCCGTGGGCGGATCGAGGACGACGCTCATGCCGGCGCTCCGCGAACGGCGGTCCGAGCGACCCGCACTGGCCGGTCCGCGGGTGCGTCGCCTTCTTGGATGGCCCACACCTCGGGCCGCTCATCGACGTGTCCTTTGGGGGGCCGTTCCGACTGGCTCTCGGCTTCTGGGAGGCCGATGTTGATCGCAGCGAAGCCGGCGGCAGCCAACGGCGCCGCGTCTGGCTCCACTTCGACTCGACGATCCGCGAGCAGGCTCGGCACGATCAACCCCCGACGCTCTGCGACGTAGCGCAGGCCGGCGTCCCTGATGCGATAGAGCACAGAGCCCAGCCCTGCTGGCATGAACATCAACACCAGGACCGCGCCCAAGCCTGTGCCGAGCAGGGCGACGAAAGGACGCACCCCGGCGGGGAAGGCGTTGCGGAACCAACTGAGGCTCTGCACGTACGTCGCCCCGATGAGGGCGCCAGGCACCGAACCCAACCCGCCGATGACCACCATCAAGAACACCGAAACGCTTGCCTCTGGCGTGAATGATGTCGCGAGGAGGTTCTGCTGCAGGTGCACGTAGAGCCCTCCGGCGAAGGACGCAAGGAATCCGGAGAGCGCGAACGCCGTCAACTTCGCTCGGGTGACGTTGAGGCCGAAGGACTGCGCGCCCCGCTCGTTCTCCCGGACCGCGATGAGCACGCGCCCGGCGCGGCTGCGGCGCAGGCTGCGCACTGCGGCCAGCGTCAACACGATAGATCCGAGGCACAGATAGTAGAAGCGTCCCTCGGTGTCGAGGGCGATGCGACCGAAGATCGTGGGCCGCGCGATGCGCGATGACGACGACGGGATCCAGTGGATGAAATCGGAGTTGAGTCCGTACGACGACACTGCGAGGGCAAATGAGAGCGTCGCGACGGCAAGGAACAACCCGCGGATGCGAAGCGCGGGCAGCCCGATGAGCACGGCGACGAACGCTCCTGCAAGGCCGGACGCCACCAGCACGATCGATAGGTCCCAGTGCGTCTCCAAGGTCAGATACGCGCCGACGGCGGCCCCGACGCCCACCAACCCGAACTGCCCCAAGCTCACGAGCCCAGCCCAGCCGGACAGCACCACCAGCGACACGGCGACGATGCCATAGATCAGCAGCGCCGAGGCCAGGATGGTGCGCCCCTCGCCGATCCACCACGGGACCGACAGCACGAAGGCGCCCAAGCCGCACACACCGATGCGCCGGGCCCAGCGGACCTCGGGGAGGTCGACCAGCTCCCGGGGCGTCACACGCACCTCCTTGGCCGCGGCCCAACTGGAGATGGCCTGGTCCTCGGTGCGGGACGATGAGTTGCGACGCTGCACGAGCAGTGCACCGATGATGACGACGAACAGGATCGGGTCGACGAGGAGGCTCCGACCGGTGCTCCACACCACAGCCTGCTCGATCACGCCGATGCCGAGGGAGGCAACGAAGATCGTTGGCAGCTTCTCCATCTTGCCGATGACTGCTGCGGCGAGCGCCCGCACCAGGATCGGGTAGCCCAGGGCCGAGCCGATGGGCAGGCCGACGACGCCGGCCCGGAGGATGAGAGCGATGGTGGCGAGGAGGCTGGCGATCATCCACACGACGGTGTTGATGCGCCGCACCGGCACCCCGAGGAGCAACGCCCGATCCGCGCTTTCTGCGCTGGCCCGCACCGCGATGCCGATGTTGGTGTAGCGGAAGAACGCGGCGAGCGCAACGATGACGACCGGCACCGTGATCATCGCGAGCACGTCGTTGCCGTGGAAGACGACCGGCGCGATGCGGAACGAGAAGTCGAACGGCGACGCGAAGTTCTGGGGCGGTATTCTCAGGTGGAACGCCGTGGGCAGGGCGATCTCGCCGAACCCGAGGATGGGCACCATGAACACCGTCACCGCGGTGAGGATGAGGCGGGGCGCGTTGAAGAAGCGACGCACCAGCACGAACTCGAACACCGCGCCGAGGGCGAGCCCCGCGGCGAGGCCAGCCGCGATGGCGAGCGGGTAGGGCCAGTGCTTGACGACGATGAGGAGGATGGCGAGTGTGGCAGGCACGCCCCCGAGGTCGGCTTGCGCGAAGTTGATGACGCGGTTGGCCCGGTAGACGAGGCTGATGCCGATGGCCAGCATCGCGGTGAGGCCGCCGATGAGCACGCCCTGCGCGACGACGCCAAGCGGCGCAGGCCAGAACCACTGCTGCACAAGAACGAAGGCCAGGAGACCACCCAGGCCGTAGGCACCCTTCCTGACCCGCGGGTCATCGAGGAACGCCGCCACGCCGCCAGGCGCAGTCCCGTCGGTCAACCCAGTCTCAACAACGAGTGTCATGCGAAGATCGTGCCCGTCTTGTCTTGGTCGTGCTGTCCTGCGACGCTGAGTGCCATGCAGGGGATGTCGACGTGGTGAAGCCCCGGGCGAAGGCCCGGACGCGGCGAGCGCGCCGCTGGCCCGTGGTGGTTGGCGCGGTCGTGGTCGTCTCTGGGGTGATCGCCGGATCCCGTGCGACCCGCCGTGAACCCGGACAACCCGACGCATCCGTCGTCCGTCGCCTTTCGAGCCCAGCCCCAGCCGGTGCTCGTACCGACATCGGACCAACGCCGATGCGCCTGCACATCACGTATGCGATCACGGCGATCGGAGCGGGTGCCACGAGCACGACGACGGAGGAGAACTGGGTGCGCCGTCCCTTCGACGGCAGGCGTGAGGTGCGCGACGTCGGCGCCGACGCCACGGAGCCGCTCGTCACCACCTACGCCTTCGGCCGGTACCGCATCGCCGGCGCGGGCTCTGCGCCCCAAGTCTTGGCCGCGCCGCCCTCGTTGGCCGGCAACGATCTCCGCCTCGATGTGGTGATGCCAGAGGCCATTGCGAGCGGTGTGCTCACGCGGCGCGAGCGGCGCGTCGTCCTTGGCCGTACCTGTCAGGTCGTCCGCTCCCCCAGGTCTGCGGGCCAAGGCGCCCTCGAGGCGGACCCCAACGACGTCGGCCTGATGGTCGACGTCTGCGTCGATGGCCGCGGGGTGCTCCTCGAGGAGGTGACGATGCGCAAGGGGCGAACGGTTCGTGAGCGGATCGCCACCAGCATCGAGATCGACCCCCCGCTGGCCGATTCGCTGTTCGCGATCGAGGGGACGGCCTTGCCGCTGGCGCAGGGCGGCGGCAGCGTTCGACCGCTTGAGCCGACGTCGCGACCCCCAGGTGCTGCGTTCTACGAGCTCACCGGCGCGGCGCCAGCGGGCTTCACCCTCAGCGGACGGTTTACGGTCATCCCGCCCCAACCGGCCGCCTACAGCGACCCCAACCTCGGCCTGACGAAGCAGGCTGGCGTGGCAGACGTCTACACCCGAGGGCCCGATTTGCTGGTGATCGAACGGGGCGCCACCCTCGGTGGCCAGCCGGCCTTCGCCCCCGACGCCAACGCATCGACGGTCGACCTGGGTCCGCTCGGTCATGGGGAGGCGATCCTGGGGATGGGCGTCAACACCGTCCGGGTGATCCTGCCGGACGGCCATTTCCTGCGAGTCGCCGGCACCATGCCGCTCGATGTGCTGGCCGACGTCGCCCGGCACATGGAGCCCCAGCCCGCCGGTGAACTGCGCTTCCTCGATGTTCCGTGAGCCTCGGCGCGCCACCACACGGCTGCCGTAGCGGTCGTTGTTCCCGCATCGGTCTGTGCCGCTCGCTCCAGCCACGTTGATCCCCCCCGGGATGTGGATTGTCCGGATGCACACGCACTCGGCTGTTGATGACGCTATGTCATCGTCCGGGTAGAAGGATGCCACCCCGGCGGCCCGCGCGCACAACGCCACGTCAGGCGTGGGCAGACCGCCACACCGTCGGCCCCTTTGCGAACCCTCCCCGGCTCGGTCAATATCAGCGCCGCTTGCGCTCGCCCAGCCGCGCCGCGTACGCGGCCGCCTCCGCTCTGCGGCTCATGCCGAGCTTCGCCAGCACGTTGGACACGTAGTTCTTGACGGTCTTCTCGGCGAGGAACATCTGTTCGCCGATCTGGCGATTCGTCAGACCATCACTGATGAGCGCCAGGATCCGTCGTTCCTGATCGGTGAGGCTGGCCAGCTCGTCGACAACCGGAGGTTGACGTAGGCGCTCCAGCACTCGGCTCGTGAGCGACGGATCGAGGAGGGACTGACCGGCGGCGACACGACGGATGCCGTCAACGAGGTCGATCCCACGCACCTGCTTGAGGACGTAGCCGGCCGCCCCCGCCATGATCGCGCTGAACAGCGCTTCATCGTCGGGGTATGAGGTCAACATCAAGCAGGCGATGTGCGGATGAGCGGAGCGCAGGTCGCGACACAGCTCGATGCCGTCGCCGTCCTGGAGGCGAACGTCGAGGATGGCCACATCCGGGTTCGTCGAAGGAATGCGAGCGAGGGCCTCCGAAGCGGTCGACGCGTCACCCACGACCTCGAGGTCATCCTCCTCCTCCAGGAGCTCGCGGAGGCCACGGCGAACGATCTCGTGATCGTCTACGAGGAAGATGCGGACGGTCACCTGCCCATCTTCGCCGCTCAAGCCACTCCCACACCATCGGACACAGTCGTAATGTCAGCCGGATGTCGGAGGTAGCGGGACCCCAAAGCCTCCGGCAGCTGCTGAGCGCCGTGCTGGTGCTCGGCTCAGATCTCGATCCCCCCACGATGTTGCGCCGCATCACCGAGGCCGCCGTCGCCTTGGTCGATGCCCGATTCGGCGCACTCGGTGTGCTCGACGACACCGCAACCCGGCTTGCCGAGTTCGTCACCGTCGGCATCGACCCAGCCGCGCAACAGATCATCGGCGCGCTCCCCGAGGGCCACGGCCTCTTGGGACGACTGATCGTCGACGCCCGTCCACTCCGCCTCCCCGATCTGCGGCGTCATCCCGACAGCTACGGCTTCCCGCCGCATCACCCCCCCATGCGGTCGTTCCTCGGAGTGCCGGTCAGGGTCCGCGGCGAGGTGTTCGGCAACCTCTACCTCACAGACAAGCAATCGGCAGAAGAGTTCAGCGAGGTGGACGAGGAGCTCGTCGTCGGCCTTGCCGCCGCAGCCGGCGTCGCGCTTGAGAACATTCGCCTTCACGCGCGGGTACAACAGCTCGCCCTCGTCGAGGACCGCGAACGGATCGCACGCAACCTCCACGACACCGTGATCCAGCGATTGTTCGCGACCGGGCTGAGCCTGCAGCGGACCGCAGTGATGTTGACCAAGGGGACTCCGCCTCCCGACGCCGTCGTCCGCATCGACTCCGTCGTCGACGACCTTGACGTGACGGTACGCCACATCCGCTCCGCCATCTTCGGGCTCGGGGGCGATGAAACGGACTCGGTTTCGCTCCGAGATCGCATCCTTGCGGTCGGTCGCGACGCAGCATCCACGCTGGGTTTCGCACCCAGGTTCTTCCTCGACGGGCCGATCGATACCGCTCTCGACGACGACCTCGCAGCAGACCTCCTCGCCTCGCTCGGCGAAGCGCTGAGCAACGTGACCCGCCACGCACGAGCATCCCGGGTCGATGTCGAGGTGGTCGTGGGTCGCCAAGCTGTACTGCGGGTCGTCGACGACGGCATCGGTCCTCCCGAAGCGCTCGCGGCCTCGGGACTCGGGCTCAACAACATGCATGCCAGAGCGGCACGCCACCACGGGACATCCGCGCTCGAGCCTGGCCAGGGCGGCGGGTCGGTGCTGGTCTGGTCGGCCGACATCACCTGATCGCTGTGTCAGGCGACGATGAGCGCTGTGACCATGCCGAACATGCCGCTCGCGGTCTCGGCGTGGCTGAGGACGTGGCAGTGCCAGGCCCAGGTACCCAGCTCGGTGGCGTGGACCAGAACGGTGAACCGCTGGCCCGGTGCGACGAGCACGGTGTCTTCAAGTTGTGGGTTTGCCAGCGGGAACCCGTCCTGCGCTATGACGAGTTGCGGGATGCCGTGCAGATGCATTGGGTGGACTTGTTGCCCCTCGTTCATGTAATGAACCTCGATCCACTCGCCTTGCTTGGCAACGATGGGTGCTGTGGCCGGGAAGCTCTTGCCGTTCAGGGAGTAGCCGATGACACCGGCATCGTTGAGCATCATCACGTGTTCCTGGGCCACCTTGACCCCCGTCGGCAACGGCATGCTACCGATGATGAAGGCACCAGCGAGCCCATTCGGAACCTGTGTCACTGCGTTGTGGTGCGAGTGGTACATGCCGACTGCTGGGGACTTGGCCACGAACGAGTACGTAAAGTCCGATCCCGGGCGCACTGGATCTTGTGTGATCCCAGGCACACCGTCCATGGCATTCGGGAGTTCGATCCCATGGAAGTGGACGACCGTGGATTCTGGAAGTTGGTTGTGGAGAACCACACTCACCTTGTCGCCAACACCAACCCGCAATGTGGGGCCTGGCACCGTGCCGTTGTACGTCCAGGCCTGCACCCGTTTGCCGGGTGACACCTCCCATGACACCACCTTCGCGGTCAACTCGAACTGCTTTGTGCCGTCGGCGAGGATCGTCGGCGCGAGGTCCTGTGCCCCCAGGCCCTCCGTTGCTGCGGGAAATGCCTTCGTCGTCGCGAGCATCTTGAGGTCCATCGCGGTGATCTCGGCCGGCGTCATCGTCGGGTGGGACGAGCGACCGGTGTTCGCGCCGCCAGCCCCAGCCATGTCCATGGCCGTGTGAGGCTCGGCCACCGCGCCAGTGCCTGCGGACAGCGTGAGTGTCGCGTTCATGCCCGCCTCGGCGTGACCCGCGATGTGGCAGCTGAGGTGGAACGTGCCTGGCGGCAGGCTCGACAGGTCGAACGTCGCATGTGCTCCAGGCGCTATCGACGGTGTCATCAGCTCTGTCCCGTCGACCCGGATGTCGTGGTCCACGTTGCCGAGGTTCGTCAGCGAGAGGCTCGCCGAGCCCGCCCTGAGGGCGATCACCTCTGGTGCGATCTTGAATTCTGAGAGGGTGACGTTCATTGTCGACGGCACGTCAGGAGCGGCCGCGGCGCCCTTGCTCCGAGCAGCCACGCGGGCCTCGTTGATGGCGCGATCCGACAACCCCCACCCCACCACTGCCCACAGTGCGGCCACCATCGCTACGACGATCGCGACGACGGACAGCGCATAGGCGCCCGGCTTCGAGGTTGGGCCCGCGACGCGCGTCGCCTCGTCAGAGATGGATTCGTTCATGCCACCACCATGCGATCTCTCACTCCGCACGAACAGGGCCGTGCGACCCCCCGTGGTCGCCGTTGTGCCCGACCGCGCCGGGCCCACGTCAGCCCGTGCGCTGGCGCCCGCAACGCCGATTCCCACTCGCGCCGGCCTCGGGTCGTCGCGTGCGAGCCGATCGCTCTCGACCTCGTCTTCCGCTGTTCACACTCAGAGCGAGAGCTCGCTTCCGACAGCCTGCGGTCCGAGGCCCTGGCCGAGCAAGCTCTCGGGACCTCGGCGGTTTGACGTTGGGCCGAAGCGGGCACACCACTGCGTCGGAACGGTCCGATCCCAGCACAAGCAGGTAGTCCAGTGACCTTCCGCGGAACCACCTTCCTCATGGCGCTCGGTGATCGCGGTGTCGGTGAGACGGTGACCACCCGGGCACAGGCCAGGCATCTGATCATGCATGATCAGATGCAACTGAAGTTCGGGCTGACACGATCAAGGAACGAGGTCTGATGGCACACCAAGACGTGAACACCGTCGTGATGACGATCCCCGCCGACGCCAAGTACCTGAGACCGGTGCGCCTTGCCGTCGGGGGCGTCGCCACGATGATGGGGTTCGACATCGAGGCCATCGACGACCTCCGGATCGGCGTCGACGAGATCTGTGCTGCGCTGCTCGAGTCGGGCGACGGTACCCAGCTGTGCGTCGAGATCTGCGTGCAGCCCGACGACGCCATGCGCATCGTCGGGACCACAGCCGCCGGCGATCGGCCCGTCGACCAAGCCCGATTCGCACTCTCTCGCCAGATCCTGTCGGTCGTCTCGGACGACTTCGGGTTCGAGGCAGGAGCGGCGACCGTCGAGTGTTGGCTCGAACGCACCGTGCAGCACTGGGGTGAGGCCGACGGTACCCCGTCGACACCGGTACGGTGAGCGCTGAACGGACCACGGCGGGAGGCAGGCCCGAGCGGCGTCCGGAGAGTGACGCCGCGACGACCGAGAGGTTCCGCACGTGGCGACGGACATCGGACATGGCGCTCAGGGATGCGCTCGTGATCGAGCACCGCGGCATCGCCGAAGCGTGTGCTCGACGTTTTGCGGACAGGGGTGAACCGTTGGACGACCTGGTGCAGGTCGCGCTGCTTGGACTCGTGAAGGCGGTGCATCGGTTCGATCCGGAGGTCGGCGTGCCGTTCGCAGGCTTCGCAGTGCCCACGGTGACAGGCGAGATTCGGCGTCACTTCCGTGACACGACGTGGGCAGTGCACGTCCCCCGGCGTGCCAAGGATCTTCACGTCAAGATCCCGGCCACCATCGAGCATCTCGGCGCGGTGCTTGGCCATCCCCCGACGCCTGTTGAGATCGCTGATGAGCTCGGCGTCGGGGTGGAAGACGTCCTCGACGCCCTCGAAGCGGGCGCGGCATATCGGACGGCTTCGATCGATACCCCCGAAGGAGGACACGCGGCGTCTCGCACGTCCATGCGCGCCGGTTTCGGACCCGACGGACCGTCCGACGACCGGCTGATGCTCGCTCAGCTGCTTGAGACGTTGCCAGAGCGGGAACGCCTCATCGTGTGGCTGCGATTCTTCGAAGACCTCAGCCAGGCAGAGATCGCGGAACGGGTCGGTACGAGCCAGGTTCACGTGTCACGGCTGCTCCGCCGTTCGCTTCGTCAGATGTGTGAACGCGGCGGCGAGTCGGGGGGAGAGGACCCCCGGTAGGCTTGAACCCGTGGGATCCAACTCTCCTCATCTGGACGTCGCCATCGACGACGCGTCGTCGCCTGTCATCGTGCGCGCAACCGGCGAGGTCGACGTAGCGACCACCGGACTGTTGACCGACGCTTTGGGTCGCGCCATCGACGCCGCAGTGGCGACGCCGCGAAGCGTCCGTGTCGACCTCAGCGGCGTGACCTTCATCGACTCGTCTGGGCTGCGTTCACTCCTCGTGGCGCGGACGCGGTCGGCGGCCGAGTCTGTGACGTTTGCTGTCGAACCTGCCAGCGCCGCCGTCGAGCGCCTCATCTCAATGACAGGACTCGACGATCTCTTGCGGCCCGCAGGTTGACGCAGTCGTTTGTAACGCCGGCCCCGCGCGATGACGCGCACCGCATCGTCCTCGTCGAAGACGATGCGGGCGACACCGTGCTCTTCGAGGTCGCGCTCACCGAGGCCGACCCCGAGTTGCGGATCGTGGTCGTGCCCGACGTGGCCAACCTCGAGCCGCTCCTGCGAGGTGGAGAGGTGGATTGCGTCGTCCTCGACCTCGGCCTCCCTGGTCTGAGCGGTTTCGAAGCCCTCGACCGCATCGCCGGGATCGCACCCAACCTCGCCATCGTCGTGTTCACGGGCTGGGGCGCGCGCCACGTTGGTGTCGAAGCGGTTGCTCGCGGCGCGCAGGATTACCTGGTCAAGGGCGAGGCGCAAGGACTGACCATCGCTCGCTCGGTCCGCTTCGCGATAGAACGCAAGCGCAACCAGAGGGCAGCCGACGCATTGGCCGCGGCCCACCTCCGCCACGCAGAGCAGCATCGCCTCGAGCGGGCGCTGCTGGGCGTCCCGGCCATTCGTCGAGGCGATCTCGCCTGGGCGTCGCGCTACATCGCGGCCCGGGCGGGCGTCGTCAGCGGCGACTTCTTCGATGCCGTCGAGATGGCGGACGGCACCGTGCGGATCGTGGTCGGAGACGTCGCGGGCCACGGCACCGACGAGGCCGCGCTCGGGGTGAGCTTGCGGGCGGGTTGGCGGTCGCTCGTCCTCGCTCGGCTCGATCCGGTCGATGTGCTCCCTGCGCTCGACGAGCTGCTCGACGCCGAACGGAGCGATGGCGACGAGTTCGCCACGCTCTGCGATCTCGTCATCGCCGCGGACCTCTCACAGGTCGTCGTTCGCAGTGCTGGGCATCCCCCACCTGTCCTTGCCGGTGTCGGTCCGCTCGTCGATGTGCACCGCCGAGCGCCTCTCGGCGTCGGTCTTGGAGTGGGCGCAGCCCCCGCGTTGGGAACGGCGTATCCACTTCCGATCGGTTGGTCGATGGCGGTGTACACCGATGGGCTGTTCGAGGTGCGCGACCGAGCCGGGTCGATCCTTGGTGTCGACGAGGTTGCGCCCGCAGTCGAGGCCGCGCTGGTTGCAGGAGCCATCGACCCGGACCACTTGGTCCGGAGCTTTGCCGAGCGGACCGATGAGGGCTGGCGCGATGACGTCGCGCTGGTCGTTGTCGGGCACCGGCGAGACGCGCCAGTCCCGTGAGCCGCCAGGTGCAGCCATCTCGGTCGCTGGCATCGTTCGCGAACGCTGCGCTCCTCGTCGCCGCCGTCGCGCTCGTCCTGGGCGCAGTCGTGGTCGCAGCGGGCTTTTCCCAGTTGCTCGACGCCCGTCGGCGCATCTTCGACGTGCTGCAGCCGGCGCTGGTTCAGTCACAGCGGCTCGAGGCGAGCCTCGTCGGCCAGGAGACGGGGCTGCGAGGGTTTGGCCTCACGCGGGATCCTCGACTCCTCCTGCCCTACGACGCCGGCGGCGCCGACGAGATCAAGATCGAGACTCGTCTTCGAGAGCTCTTCGCACACGATGAAACCAGCTCACGACTCGGCGGACCCGTGCTCGCCGCGCTCGATGCCGCAGTGGATCGATGGCGGACCCAGTTTGCCGAGCCATTGATTGCCCACCCGGGTTCTTCCACGGCCGAGCAGGTGTTCGCGGACGCGCAGGTTGCCTTCGCCGCCGTTCGGAGCGAGGTCGCCCACCTTCAGGCGGTCGTCGACACTGCCCGGGCGCAGTCCCGCCATCAGCTCGACACCGCCACACAGCGTCTGGCTGTGGCCATCGGCATCGCCGTCAGCCTCCTCGCGATCACGAGCTTCGGAGGTGCGTGGCTCCTGCGGCGTCGCGTCGTGCAGCCGCTTGCCCGTCTCGTCGATGTCGCTGACCGCGTCGCCGACGACCGGTTCGGCGAGACCATCACGATCGAGGGCCCGCGGGAGATCGAGCGCCTCGCAGAGCGCGTGGACGAGATGCGCAGCCGCATCGTCGGCGAGCTGGCGGCGGCGGTCGCCGCCAAGATCACGCTCGACGGCCAGGCTCAGGAGCTGGCGCGGTCCAACAGCGATCTCGAGCAGTTCGCCTACGTCGCGTCGCACGACCTCCAAGAGCCGCTGCGCAAGGTGGCGTCGTTCTGTCAACTGCTCGAGCAACGCTATGGCGATCAGCTTGACGAGCGTGGCCTCACGTACATCGGTTTCGCAGTCGATGGCGCGAAGCGCATGCAGGCCCTGATCTCGGACCTCCTCGACTTCTCCCGTGTCGGCCACACCACGGAGTCCTTCGAGGTGTGCAACCTCGACGAGATCGTGGCAGCGGTGCTCGACCGACTTGAGGAGGCCGTCGGCGACGCTGTCATTCGTGTGGCTCCGCTGCCGCACGTGCTGGGCGACCCCGTCCTCTACGACGCGCTGCTCCAGAACCTCGTCGGCAACGCAGTGAAGTACCGCCGACTCGACGTGCCGCTCGAAGTGGACCTCACCGTCGAGCGGTCAGGCGGGCTGTGGACCTTCAGCTGCCTCGACAACGGCATCGGCATCGAACCGAGGTTCCGCGAGCAGGTCTTCGTGATCTTTCAACGCCTGCACGGGAGGGACGCGTTCGTCGGCACCGGGATCGGCCTGGCGCTGTGCAAGAAGATCGTTGAGTTCAGCGGCGGCCGAATCTGGATTGACGACCCCCCGGGTGACCACGGCACCATGCTCCGATGGACGCTGCCTGCCATCGGGGAGGCCGCGGCCCCGACGACTGCGTGAGATGCAATGCTGCCTCCGTTACAAACACCCGAAGATCCATTCGATGACTGACATTGGCACGCGCACCAGCGCGGTCGTTCCGTTCAGGGTGCTGCTGGTGGAGGACGACCCAGGCGACGTGTTGATCACGCGCGAAGCCCTCGCCGGATCGCCGCTGGCGTGCGAAGTGACGGTCATCGCAGACGGCGAAGCAGCGCTCGCATTCCTCCGCAAGCAAGATCCGCACGCCGACGCACTCACCCCACACCTGGTGTTGCTCGACCTGAACCTCCCCCGCGTGAGCGGCCACGAGGTCCTTGAGCAGGTCAAGTCTGACGCGACGCTTTCTGCGATCCCGGTCGTCGTACTCACGACGAGCGAGTCGGAGGAGGACATCCGCCGCACCTACGGCCTCCACGCCAACGCCTACGTCACCAAGCCCGTCGACTTCGAGCGCTTCCAGGACGCCGTGCGGGGCATCGACGAGTTTTTCCTGCGGGTCGCCCAACTACCCCAGCGGGCGACGCGCTGATCCACGTCGCCGGCATGGCGCGCTCACTTCCTCGTCGGCGCCCACCTTCACGACGAACCCGGGAACCGTCTGATTGTCAGCGTCGACTACCTCGGCGTGACCATTTCTCGATTTGTTCGTCGCGTCCTTGGTGCCGGGGCGGCGTCTGCGATTTTGGCCCTGGCCGGCGCAGGGCCGGCGTCCGCACACGTCGAGGTCGAGCCGGACTCTGCGACCAACGGGGCCGAGACGACGATCAGCTTGCGGGTTCCGAACGAGCAGACGATCGCGAACATCACCAAGGTCGAGGTGACGTTTCCAAGTGACCATCCGGTGCTCGCAGTCGAGACCGAGGCCGTGCCGGGGTGGACTGCGGTCATCGCGACGTCGAAGCTGACCCCACCAGTCAGTACGCCGGACGGGCCCCGCGACTCGGCCGTCACCAGCATCACTTGGACGGGCGGCACGATCACGCCAGACCACTTCACCCGGTTCCCTGTGCTCATCTCGTTGCCATCGGACACGACGAGCCTCACGTTCAAGGCCGTTCAGACCTACTCCAACGGTGACATCGTCCGGTGGATCGACGTCGCCGTGCCCGGCCAGGCTGAGCCCGCACACCCCGCACCAGTCCTCACGCTCGCAGCGGCGCCCGTTCGACCGTCGGACACGGCCGCGCCTTCAGCCGCAGCCCCCGGCGGCGCACGGCCGGGCTATGCGACGAGGAGCTCGGTCGACGCTGCGCGGAAGATTGCCGTCCTCGCCAGTACAGTGGGCGCGATCGGCCTCGTGCTCGGGGCGTACGCAGTCGTCGTGGTGCGCACGACCAAGAACAACACGCCAACTCGTTGACGCAGCGAAGTCCGAACTGGTGTCACGAGGGCCGGGTCCAAACGGCCTTTGTGTGCAACGTCGCCAGGCCGACTCTGATCATGTTGCGGTGGCTGGTCGAGGCGAACGCGGCTTGAGCGCAGACGAGATCCGCGCCGAGGTTGTACGCAGCGTGGATGCGTCGGGTGAGGAGGGCCTGGTGCACGCCGTGGCCGCGGTGGTCGGGATCCACGCTTGAGTCAGCGCAGTAGCCCATGCCGCCGTATATGAACAGGATCGCTGCACCCGCGGGACGCCCGCCCAAACGGCCGAGAAAGAGGTGCCAGTCGGGCTGGCCGAGCCAGCCACGGACGTTGCGCTTGAAGCCGTCGGGCTCGGGCACCGACCAGCCTCGGGCGTAGGCGGCGAGGAAGTCATCAAGTGTGTCTCGGGTGACGTCTTCGGTCGTGACATCTGGCGGCGGGATCGCGGGCTCGGCCGTTGCTGAGCCGCACACCAGGGCATGGAACCCGGTGTGCCGGAACCCAGCGGCGGCGAGGGCTGCCAGCACGGCGGGGCACTCGATGGTCGGGTTGACCTCGAACGTAGCGGCGATGCCGCGCGAGTCGAACCAGTCGATCAGCTCGGGAATCTCGTTGGCGTGGTCGTCGGTCAAGCCGGCGACGCGGTTGAAGTGCGGGTTCGGCAGGTACGCCGCCGACATCGCATAGCCGGCCCCAATTCGTCGCCGTTCGACCCCGACGGGATTGGCGGGCAACGCTTCGAGCACGCCGAGGCGCGCCATCGCGTACCCACATTCGGCATCAACGACACGCGCCACCACCTCCGCCGAAGGCAGCACGGGCTCAGGCATCGAGAACCCCCGCTGGTCGCTCAGCCGCGAGTTCGGCAGCGGTTTCGGCCGGGTCGTTGGCGTTGCCCCCGTTGGCGTTTTCGTCCAGCAGGAGATCCAGTTGGACCTCGGGGTTGCGCTTGATGGCGACGAGTGCGCCGGCGGCCGCGCCGATGCCTAGGCCGAGTGCGACGGTGACCGAGGCCCGCGCCAGGCCGGTGCCGAGTGCGAACGGGATCTCGGTCTTGGAGAGGTACGAGATGTCGAGCAGCCCCCCAAACAATGCGATCGAGAGGCCACCGAAGATGGTCGCGTAGAGGCCATCGATGCTCCTGCGGGCGAGGAGCTTCACGCCGAAGGCCGCGATGATCCACCCTGCGATCCCGTACGCGCTCCCGCTGACGAACTTGGCAATCTGCGTCGGCGGCGAAGCGGAGTAGTCGAGGGCGATGCCGATGCCGTGAACGACATCGAACGCCAGTGCGATGGCGATGAGCCCACCGAGCAGCGGTGCCCACCGGCGCGTCGCGCCGACGACCGCCGACACCGCGACGAGGCCAGCGGCGATGACGAGCCACGGCAGCGACGATGGGCCTGGACTCCATTCGAGAGTGCCGAGGATCGTCGCCTTGGTGCCGTCTGCTGCGGTCACCTGCACCTTCCAGGGGTCCTGGGACACGGTCCCGCCGGGGCCGAACAGCAGGTGATATGTGCCGCGGGCGGATTGCACGACGGGTGGATCGGTCTGCCCCATCCAGTGGATGTTGTGGTCGTGCCAGGCGTAGGACGGTCCGTCGCCGACGCGGTGCCACTCGGGGGCGGCGTCTGGGTCGGCGCGACCAGATCCGGTGTCGGTTGCCTGACGGGTGCGGTTCAGGTACACGGCTGGGCTGCGCACGTTCTCGTAGACGCCCCTTGGCCCGATTCGCAGGTACGGCTCGGACTGGTAGCCGGTGACGGTGACCTCCGAAGTCTTCGATGTCAGCAGGAGGCGGCCACCGGCCTCGACGATGGTGGCAGCGACACCGGGGAGCTTCGGCTCGATGGCCGTGACGCGTGACACGTAGTTGGTCGAGCCGACCCCGCCGACGCTGTGGGCCGCAGCTGGCGCGGCGCTGAGGGCCAGAGCGACGGCGACGATCGCTACGGTGGCGCCGATGCGGGACAGCGCTCTGGCGGCGAAGGAACTCCCGGTTCGCATATCTCGCATCCTCGCGCCGCGCCAACGCCGGCTGGTTCGCGGCCGGCTGGCGGTGGCGT
>JAYUDU010000350.1:0-1586 GCA_043739605.1 Acidimicrobiales bacterium
CATCGGCTTCCGGTTCGCATACCGCACCAAGCCCGCCGTCGTCGGCACTCGCGGCGACTCCGTTGCCCGCGTCCGCGAGGGCGCAGAGGTGCCGATCACGGTCAAGCTGACGGCGACCAAGCGCGTCACCACGCTGCTCCTCGAGGAGCGGTTGCCCGCACTGCTCGGCCAGAGCGCCCAGATCGCCATCCCAGAGCTGGCCGCCGGCGAGTCCATCGACCACACCTACGGGGTGACGGCGTGGCGACGAGGCGCCTATCCGCTGGGGCCGCTCGTGGTCCGATGGGGTGACCCGTTCGGCCTCACCCAACGTCAGGCAGAGCTGGCGGAGCCCTTCGAGCTGCTCGTGCACCCAGCCGTCGAGCCGCTCGTCGACCGGCCGCTCACGCGCATGTGGGAGGACCCTCCGGTGCGTCCCCCGTTCTCCAAGCCATGGCCGAGCGGCATGGAGTTCTACGGCATGCGGCCCTACCAGCCGGGTGACGATGTGCGTCGCATCGTGTGGCGGGCCTATGCGCGCACCCGCCAGCTGTTGGTGCGCGAGGCGGAACAGGGCATCTCGGACAAGGTGGTCGTGCTGTTCGACGATGACGAGCGCTACCACTCCAAGGGGGTCATCAGCGACAGCTTCGAGGCCGGCGTCAAGGCCACGGCTTCCATCGGCGTCCATCACCTCCAGACCGGGTACGTCGTCAGCTACGAGACGAACTCGGGACGCAAGTGCCAGGCGCTGCGCAACGGGCCCGCCCGTACGCGCATGCTCGATGAGCTGGCCAGGGCCATGCCAGGCGAGGCGCGCCTCGCCCCGGCCATCAGCCGCCTCATCGCCGACGGGGCGAGGGATGCCCACCTCTTGGTGGTCACCCCCTATCTCGAACCCGAGTCGGCTGCCCGGCTCGAGCTGTTGATGAACCGAGGCGTGCAGGTGACCATCGTCGCCCTCATCTGGGATGAAGACCACACCGTCGGCCTGTCGCGGGCGGCGTCGCTTGGGGCCCAGGTCGTCGAGATCCGGCCGGGCACGCCCCTGTCTGTTGCGTTCCGGCGCGGCGTCGGAGGTGGCCACAGATGACGATGCTCGAAGACCCTCCCGCACCGGTCCTCGGCGACCTCGGCGACCTCGGCGACCAATCAAGGCCCCAAGAGCCGTGGCGCGCCGTCAACCCCGCAGACGTCACCAACGGTGACGACGGATCGGCACCCGACTACGACGCAGATGCGGCGCTCGAGCCCATCCCGCCGTTGCAGGTCCGGCCGCTCCTCGCTTCGTTCCTCGCCACGGCTTCCGCGGCGCTGCTGGTGGGTGGCATCTTCGACAGCTGGCCTGCCCGCATCCTCGGCGTGGTGGCGGCAGCCATCGGCACCGCCGCGGCCGGTCTCACCCTGCGGACGCGGCGCCAGGCGGCCTTCCAGCTCCTCACGCCTGCCGTGATCGGCCTGCTCGCGAGCCTCACGCTCGTCGGCACGGCTGGCGGCCCTTCCGCATTGCCGGACCTGGTTCGCAAGGCCACTGAGGCCGGTCGGCTCCTCCAGCCACCCATCCCGTTCGACCCGGGCTGGCGGCCCATCATCTTCGCCCTGCTCGC
>JAYUDU010000351.1:0-11055 GCA_043739605.1 Acidimicrobiales bacterium
GCTCATGCCAGCCTGACCGGGGAACGGACTGTCACGGCGGTGGCCGGGGCCCAACATCAGGTCGGCGGGGGTCGTTCCCTCCCCCACGACCTCGTGCACTCCGATCTTGGGGATCTCAAGGTAGGCGATGGGTCGGCCATGCTCAAGCGCGCGCCCGGCGACGTCAGTTGGGCCCGCGGCGGCGGTGCCTTCTGCAATCGACGCGCGTAGCTCGCCGTAGGCGCGCCGTTGGGAACTGCGGTGCTGGAGGTCGCTGACCACCACGACTTGGAGGGCAAGGCTGCCAGCGATCAGGGACAGGACGATCAACACCGATCGCGCGACTTCGCGACCCGGGCTCAGCTTGCCAACCTCCGGTGCCGCCCCTCCTCCGTCGCCCTCGGCCCGCCACCTCATCGCACCTCGATCACGCGAGCCGGTCCCCGCCCGAGGAGCACCGCCGCTCGTCCGAGGCACAGCGCGAGGAACGACCACCACGCCATCGGGACAAACGAACCCCCGGTGCGAGGCAGCTCGCCCACCGTCGCGACGCTCGAGGCGGCGCTGACGTCAGCGGCGGCGAAGGTGGTGGTCGTCGATGTCGGCGATGCCGCGCCCAACCGCAAACCGATCGACGTCGTTGACGTGGTTGCCGATGCCGAGGTCGTTGACGTCGTCGAGGACGACGCGCCCGACGGAGCGGTGGTGGACGAGGCGGCTGAGGTGGTGGTTGACGTTGTCGTTGACGGCTCTGCGGCGGCGCTGCCCACGCTGAAGCGGACCTTGGCCGGACCGGTGTCAGCGGCGTCGGCGACGATCGTCATCGTCGCGTTCCAGTATCGGTCCAACTGTGAAGGCGAGCCTGAAGCCCCGAGCGTGCATGCGATGCCGACGTTGTACGACCCCGCAGTCAAAGGGAACCCGGTCGGGTCGTAGACCCCAAAGTTGAACGATGGCAACGGTTGCACCACCGGCCCAGGCCCGCCGGCCGGCACGGCGTTGGCAGTGAGCTGGTCGACGTATGGCGTCGTCGTCGTGTCGTACATCGGCGCTCGGAACTGGCCCCCTTTGGGGACCGGACCGCTTGAGTCAAACCGCAGGGTCGTGAGATCGACGCTGGCCGGCACGAGATAGCTCTGCAGCCGATAGCCGGCGTTGGCGCTGTCGCCCGCACATGCAGAGCCAACCGGCAGGCTGAATCGGAACGGTGTTGCCGAGCCTCCTCCGGTCAACGCCGCGCCGGTCGACGGGTTGACGACTCCCGCAACGCCGGGCGTGCTCGCAGCCGCCGATGGCACCCCGGAGAACGACATGCCGGTGGCAGCGATGCTGAGGCAGCCCGCGCAACCCATGGCGCTGGTGAGTCCGGCGAGCCGCCGAACGGTGAATCTGGCCGTGGGGGTGCGCGACATCAGGGTGGCTCCGAGGTGGTTGTGTGCGTACGGACGGGAGAGGTGGCGCGTCGACGGAGCCCGGCGGCTGCGATGCCGAGGCAGACGAAGACCGCGACGACGAGCACCGCCATGGGGGTGCGGCGTCCGGAGGACGAGCCGTTCCCGGCACCAGTCGCGCCGCGCGCCGCAGTCGCGGTGGTCCAATGCAGCTTTGCCGGGCCGGGATCGGAGGTGTCGGCGGCGATGGTCATGACTGCGTTCCAATGACGGTCCTGTTGGGTGGCCGATGGCGGCCCCAGGGTGCACGCCACGCCGACGTTGTAGGTGCCAGGAACGAAGGCGAATCCGAGCTTGGGATCGAAGGCGGCGAAGCTGAACGCGGGAATCGGCTGCACGATGGGGCCGGGCCCTCCGAGTGGCTCAGCGATGGCGGTGAGCCCGTTCACGAAGTCGTGCTGTGACGGCGTGGCCTCGTACAAGGTCGCCCGGAACTGGCCCTCAGCCGGCACCGGGCCACTGGCATCGAAGGTGACTGTTGCGGGGTCGACCGACACGGGCACCACATAGCCCTGCACCCGGTAGCCGGCGTTGGCGCTATCACCCTTGCAAGCAGCGCCCTTCGGCAGCTCGACGCGGAACGCGGTGGTTGAGCCGCCGCCGCTCAGCGTTGCGCCGTCGGGAGCGACGATCTCGGCCCGACCGGCCGCGACGGCGGCCGCGCCGGCGCTCCTTTCCGGGGCGAAGTTGGCAAGCACGAGGACGAGAAAGAGGCCGAGACCGAGGCGCAGGATGAGGCCGAGGCGCTCCCCGCGGCGGTCGTCGGCTCCCGCCACCGTCACGTCGAGGTCCCCTCGTCATCGGGCGTCGCAGCTCGCGGCTCGCTCCGCGCCCGCCGGGGCAGCTTCGTGACCTCGAGGGCGCCGAGGCCGGACAGCATCGCCAACACCACGAACAGCGGGAGCGCATAGCGCGTCGTTCCCCACCGGTACACGGGCGTGCGAACCGCGCTGAGTGCACTGGCGACGCTCAACGAAGCCCGGGGCCGCGAGGCCGGCAATGCCACCGACGCCGGTGCGCCGGTCGATGGGATGGCCGGCGCGGTCGCCCCCGCCACCCCGGACTGCGGCGCCGGGGTCTTCGCCTGCGTGTGCTTCGCAGCCAGCACCGTCCGACGTGAAGGGAGCGCGGTCTGGCCGTCTGGTGTTGCCGCGGGCGACAACGTTCGAATCGACACCGCGGCGGCCTTGGCTTGCGCGGCCAACGCGGCCGGCATCGGCTCGTAGCCGGCGGGGAGCTTGCCGTACTCGAACCCGCGCACCTGGCCAGGGCCGGCCGCGTAGTCGACGAAGGCTGCATACTCGGTCCGAGCCCGCTGGTCGAGGTGGAGCGGGGTGATCGCCGCGTAGGTGATGGCGGTCAGCGGGTAGGCAGCGGGAGCCGCCGCGGCCGGGGCCGGCTCCAAGAACGACGGCACCACCCTGGACGACATCGAGGCGACTCCGGCGGCGAGGCCGGGCGCGTCGGGAGCAACGAACGAACGCGAAGTGCCGTTGTCGCCGGCGCGGCTGAGACGAGCCATCTGCACCCCGTACTGGTGCGCAGACGCGGTGTCAGTCACTGACAGGATAGCCCGGGCTCCAAGGGCCTGCGGCGGCTCCCGCTTGTACACCTGGTCCGCAGACGCGGGCGATGGGTTGAGTTCTGTCCGGGCGCCGTCGGAACCGGCGCGCGTCGACCGGGCGGCCTCGCGCAGACCTGGCGAGTATGGCAGCCAGTCGAGACCGCACAGCGGGGGTGGGGTGATGTTCAGAGGACCGACGTCGGGCCCGCGGTAGCAGTACGGATCGCTCTTCGGGTACGAGTCCGGCACCGGATCGCCGAAGCTGGTCCCTTGCGGGTTGGTGGTGGCGTCGGTGCTGAACACCGGGTTCACCTTCATGCCGAAGGTGTCTGGGGTGCCGGAGAGCCACGTCCTCGCCTCGGGGTCGGCGAGCACCCACTCCCACAGCTGCTGCGCCGCATCCGAGTTGGGGCCGGCGACGACGAGTCCGCCCATGTTCTTGCTGTCTGTTCGCAGCAGCGCGAACTCCGGGTTGAACTGGATGAAGTCTGGGTCCTCGCCGATCTGTTGGGGATTCGCGGCCGACCATGCGTAACCGGGACGCGACGCCTCGATCTCGACCTGCGTCCGGTATGACTGCGTCAACAGCTTGGCGACGAGCCGGGGCGTGAGGTTGAGGCCCGCAAGTCGGATCCCGGCGAGGGCGCGCTCCTGGGCGAGGACGGCCTCGGGCGGCTGTGCACCGCGGCCGAAGATCACCTTCGGCAAGCGCTCGACGTTGAAGCCGATGACCGTGCCCGAGACCGTCAGCGGGGCGTAGACGACCGGGTTCTCGGGGTCCAGAGACGCGGGATCTATGGGACGAGCCATCACCGCCATGCCGGGGCCACCCGAGCCCCCGGTGAGCAGCTGCTGCCGGGCGCGCCCGTCGCTGATCGCCCCATAGGCGTACGGCGAGAGGCCGGGGGTGGCGCACAGCGTGGGCTGCCAGCTGGAGACTGCGGCGGAGAGCAACTCGGTGCCCACGATGCGACGCTGATCAGCGGACAGTGCACAAGACGAGTCGACGGGATTGAACCCAAGAGGCACGGCAATCCTGTTGCGCCAAGCGTTCGGTGCGAGCGGGGACGTGCCCACTCCAAAGGACGGGCTGATATTTGCCCGGTCGTTCTCCGTGGCTGCGCTCCCTCTCGGCACGATCACCAGCCAGCACCTTGGAATCGCGACGCTGCCGTCGGCGCGGCGCTGCACCCGCTGGCCGCAACCAAGCCCAGTTGACTCGAGGCCGGTCGTCGCCTCGAAGAGGTCGGCACCGGTGCCGCCGTCTGCGGTGCGCGCGCCGGCGATCTCGTTCGTCGTCACGATGTTGAAGTACGGGTTGAGCCAGTAGTTGCCGCCGCTGACCTGCGGGTTGAACGACGTGTCGCGCCACTGTGGAACGACGGTGCCGTCGACGGCTCGGAACGGCAGCGAAACCGAGCCGAACTCATCGAGCGTGCCCATCGCAGGGTCGAAGTTTGGTGCGCCGCGCTGGGAGATGACCCGGGTCAGCGCCTCGCCCGTGAAGCTCTCTCCGGTACGACTGCCGCCGTAGGTGCCGATGGTTGCCCCTTGCTGGCACTGCGTCGGCGGCGGGCCGGGGTTGTCGGCGTTGGTGCCATCGTCGTCGCCCCAGCATTGGAACATCTGGAGGAAGTTCTCGCCGAACGGCCGACCGCCGTACGCGGTGGTCGGCGCGCCACCCGTCCAGGTGATGGAGAGCGCCTGGTTGGCGAGGTTTCGGGTCTGGTTGACCGTGACGCGGAGGCTGGCGAAGTCGCCGCGGCCTGCGATCGTGACGGCAGAGTCCGTTGCCGGGAGTGACGTGTCGGTGCCCGCCGCGCCCGGCAGCGGGGCAACCGCCGCGCCGAAGGAGACCAGCGGGACAGCTGCGCCGACGCCAACGACGGCTGCGAGGCAGGCCAGCGTCGTCCACCGGCTCCGACCCGCAGCCTGGCCGCGCCTCACCGAGGGCTCCGGTGCCCGAGGGCCCGCAGGGCGACTGCGGGGGCGAACAGCAGCGCCAACGTGGCGAGGCCGACGAGCACCATCAGCGTCTGCTGCGTGGTCCATCCACCTTTCGGTCCCAGGGCGCCGGCGGGCAGCGCCACCTCGGCGCCCCGCCGGGGTTGGTCGGTTGCGGCGACCGCTCCCTCATCTCCGGCCACGGACACGCCACAGCCGGTGGTCTCGGCGCCGCACGTTCCGCCAGCGACGGTCGGGGCTCCGGTAGCGCCGGTTGCAACAATGCCGACCGCCGCCGTCGGTGCGCCCGGGTTGCGGGCGAAGGCGCCGCCCGCGGATACCGCGCCGCCGCCACGTGCGGCGGGCCGCACGGGGGTCGCCACGCTCTTCACACCACCGGTGCCGGTGCCGCACTGCGTCGGGCCTTGCTTGTCGCACTCCTGAGGCTTGGCGGCGCGCTCGACGAGGACGTTGGTTCCGTCGGGTGAGAAGGTCGGGTTCTTGCACTTCGACACGTCGATATCCTGGGAGACGACACCAGGGATCTTGCGGATCTGGTCGAAGCCCGCCCTGACGAGGTTGATGGGCATCGGCGAATAGCCGAGCGATGCCGATTGCTCCTGGGCCTGACACATCGCATAGTAGGAAAACGCGCCCATCGTCTTGCCCTTCTGCTCGTTGAACTGGCCCTGAACCTTCGTCGGAAGGATGAGGTACGAGTACGACGAGAGTGGATAGTTTCGGGTGTCGGTATCGCGGTACACGCCGTCGAGCTGCTGGGTGAGGTAGTCAGCGGACGACGCGTCCTGATTGATCTCTGCCTTGAGCAGCGAGACGGCAACGTTTTCCGGTGTGGGTTCCGTGTAGTAGCCCGACGCGTTCAGCACCTTGGCCACCGGAAATCGTGAGCCAAGGGAGTACGAGTAGTTGACGTAGCCAATGGCACCCTCCGCGAAGCTCTGGGAGACGTATCCAGCCACACCAAGGTCACCTGATTGGGCAATCATGCCCCCCACCGTGGGATAGAAGGACGTCTCACCACACGCCGGCGCACGACCCGAGCGCTTGCAGTACTCCTGCCACAGCGGGCCGTGCTGGTTGATCATCCACCGCGTGAACTGTGCAGACGAGCCAGAGCCGTCGGACCGGACGACCGGAACGATCTTGCGCTTGGGCAGCACCAGACCGGGGTTGTCCGCCACCAGCGCAGGGTCGTCCCACGAGGTGATGGCTGCCGTGAAGATCTTGACGACGTTCTCGCCGGAGAGTCGCAGGTTGGTCACCCGCGTACCGTTGATCTTCAGGTTGTACATGAACGACGTGCCGCCGGCGGTCACCGGCATGTAGGCGTAGCTGCCTGGTGCGGGGTTCTCCGGGGCCGATCCGTCCTCTGGGTGGAACTGGAACGGAATGTCTGAGGCTGCGAAGTCGACGGTGCCGTTCAAGAAGTTCTTGCGTCCTGCGGTCGAGCCGCTGGGGTTGTAGTCGACGGTGATGCCGAACTGTTTGACGTTGACGCGCATGGCCTCGATGGCGCCTGCGGCCCACGAGGATCCCTCGCCAGAGATGCGCTGATAGCTCTCGGCCGAAGCGGGAGCTGCCGCGAGCGTCGGGGCTGCGAGCGCGGCCAACCCGACGGCCATGGCTGCGAGAAGGGCGCGTCTCATGACGTGAGCCCCACCTGCGGCGAACGGGCCTCGACGCGGGCGAGATCGCGGGCCGAGCGCCGGACAACGTTCTTCGCTTGGCGCCTCGAGAGATGGCCAGGACCGCGACCCCCGAGGATGCGAGCGCCGATGAACAGGACGAGCACCACGACCATCAGCACGGCGGCAGTCGCAAAGCCGCGGGCAACGAGCGCGGGCTGCGGCGACCGCACGAACTCGAACGCGGCGAGGGGAAGCGACACCATGGGGCCTTTCAGGGGGTTGGCGTTGAGTGCTGACGTAAAGCCCGCGGTGAGCAGGACGGGGCTCGTCTCACCGATGCCGCGAGCCATGCCGAGGATGATCGACGTCGCAAGGCCCGACCTGGCGGTGGGGAGCACGACGTACCAGACCGTCCGCCACGCCGGTGCGCCGAGCGCAGCCGAAGCCTCACGAAGGTTGCCGGGCACCAGCCTCAGCACCACGTCGGAGGCCCGAATGATGATCGGCAGCATCATGATGCTGATGGCAAACGAGGCGGCGAGGCCCGAACGTTCGAAGCCGAGGATGAGGATCCAGGTGGCGAAGATGAAGAGCCCAGCCAGCACCGACGGGAGCGCGGTCATAGCTTCGACGATCGTTCGCACGAAGCGTGCGGCCGTGCCGCGCGCCTCGTTCAGGTACACGGCGCACGTCACGCCGAGGGGCACGGTGAAGACCAGCGCGATCGTGATCATCATGAGGGTTCCGAGCAGGGCGTGCTTGATGCCACCGACGCTCAACGGATCGGCGGGGCCCGCGCGGCTCATGTCCTGGGTGTAGAGGTTCGTCTTGGGCAGCGCGGCACGTCCCCGCCACAACGTGAACGACACAACGCTGCACAGCGCGCCGACCATCACCGCCGCGGCCGAGCCCATCAGCACCGTCATCACCTTGTCTTGAACTGCGGCCACCCCGTCGTTGAGCCAGATGAGGGCGGCGTAGGTCGACACGAACAACAGGTAGGTGATGAGCACGAATGCCAGCCGTCCCGACAGTGGGGTGAGACGACCGAACAGCAAGAGGCTGGTGCAGGTCGCGCTGACGGCCGCCCCCACGAGGTTGCGGTGATCGACGGTCGCTCCGGCGCGCGAACGTTGCAAAGGCCGGGGGGAGGGCCGGTCGCTCCGGACGGGGATCGTGGTGCGTTGGTCGAGCATGGTCATCCCTCGCTGTCCGCGCCGGAGCGGGACCGGGCGACGAACGCCGACGCGGTGAAGTTGATTCCGAGGGTCAGGACGAAGAGCGCGAGGCCGGCCGCCATGAGCGCGGAGAGCCCGAATCCGGAGGACTCTGGAGCCCGGAGCGCGATCAGGCTCGACACCGAGTTGCTGCCGGCTTGCAGCACGTGGGTGTTGATCTCGAAGGACGGCGAGATGATCAGGAGCACAGCGATGGTCTCGCCCAGCGCCCGCCCGAGGCCGAGCATCGTTCCGCCGATCATCCCGCCCATGCCATAGGGGATGACGACGGAGCGGATCATCCCCCACCGCGTCGCGCCGAGTGCGTAGGCCCCTTCGCGTTCGCCGGGCGGCGCCTGCGAGAAGACCTCACGCATCACCGAGCACTGGATCGGCATCACCATGAGCGCGACGACGATGCCGGCGATGAACGTCGAAGCCGTGTACACGCTGGCGTTGCCGAGCGGGTTGGTCGGGTCGGCCCCATCGACACGGAACAGGGGGATCCAGGACAACCAGGTGGACAGCCACCGGGACAGTCCGATGACCTGGCCCTGGAGGAAGAACAGACCCCAGAGGCCGTAGACCACGCTCGGCACCGCCGCCATCAGGTCGACCATCGCGATGAGCGTCTGCTTGGTCCGCTTCGATGCGACCTCTGAGACGTGGAGGGCGGTGAGGCTGGCAATGGGAAACGAGATCGTCACCGCGACGAGTGCGATGAGAATCGTTCCCGTCAGGACCGCGGCGATGCCGAACGTCCCCCGGTCGGGCTGCCACGCCGCTGTGGTGAGAAACGACACCCCCGTCGAGCGAAGCGCGCGGAATGCTTGTGTTGATAGGAACAGACCGACTGCCGCCATCAGCGCCAACACGGAGGCGCCGCTCGCTCCGAGGCCAAGGCGGAAGGTCCGATCGCCGGGGTCGCGGGGGCTCACGGGACGTCGGGTCTGGGCGTCGCCAGACGCCGTAGGGTCGACCACGAAGGTCGTCGGTACGGGCACGGCACTCATCCGACGAGCGCCAGGAGGATGATCACGAGGATGACGACGGCGATCATCGGCAGGATCACATCCGCGTAGAGAAGGCGACGCAGTCCGTGGCGCGTAGCGGGCGCGGCCACGGCTGCGACTGTGGCTGTCGGACCTGGCATGGCGACGGCTGGGGGCGACAGCTCTGCAGTCGGCGTCGCAGCGACGTGGCCGCTGAGCGCCTGGAGCAACGCATCGAGGCCGATCGCGGGTCCTCCAGGTCCAGCCGCAACTGGCGCTGTTGGCTCGACATCCGCTCGGACCTCGCCCTCGCCAGTGGTGACTCCAAGGGCTTCCCCGAGCGTGTTCGCGGCCGCCTCGTGGGCGCTCCGCACGCGCTCGGCCGCTGCCACCCGCGCGGCCGCCAAACGCGCACCGAGCTCGGCTGTCCCCGCCCCGATCCATGCGACCAGCTCGGCCTCAGCGCGGGCGCGCGTAGCGTCGTGGTCTGGTGTCGCCGCAACAGATTCCAGGTCGTCGGCCACGGCCTCGACATGGCGCAGCTCGCCGCGGAGGGCGGCGAGCCCAGCCCGGAGGGCCCCGACGACGGCATCTGCCGCGTCTGCTGGCGCAGTGGTGACCGGCTCCAGAGCGGACATCGACAACACGGCGAGCGACGTTACGAGCGACGATTTACGTTGGGAACGAGGCTGAACCACGCGGAGCGAGCACCTTCACCTCGATCATGCGAGGCCCCGTTCGTGCCGTTCCTGTCGCGCCGCGTCGATGCTGGCACCCAGCCTTCCGACTTCCACAACGGTGACTCGGCCACGTCCTGCGACACGTCAAACCACGTGTTCGACGCCCACGGCTCGCCCCGCTCGAACGCGCCATCTGCGTCGGTGACGTCGCTCGCCCACAGGCCGTCGGGCCCTGACGTTGGCTGCATGGTGACCCTTGCTTCGTCGGGCGAAGCAGCTTTCAGCGACGCTGCGTCGGCGTGGGCGGCGGCGACGATGCGTTCGGCCTCTTGCTCTGCCTCGGCCGCGGTGCGCGCGATGAGCGCGGCGTTCTCCGACCGAGCGCGTGCGAGCTCGCGGTGCGCAGCCACGACCACGGCCCCGAGGCGGGCGTTCTCGCGAGTCGACCGGGCTGCGATCCACTCCTCGGCCACTGCGATCCGGTCGAGCGCGTGGGCGATCTCCGCCTCCAAGCGTCGCCGCTCGGCCTCCGCTCTCTCCAGATATCGCTCGACGCTGGCCTTGTCGTAGGAGCGCCTCCACGTGAAGTCACCGCTCGCAGCGAAAGGGCCGTGCTCCATGAAGTCCGAGGGTAAGCACCGCCAGTGGCCTCGGACTGAACGTCCGGTGAACGGGGGTGGGTGAACGGGCGAACGGTCAGCGGCGGTGGCGGTTCGGTGTCAGCGGATGCCCCGGCGAGGGCGGCGGCGCCGAACGTGGGGCGCGAGCGTCTCCGACCAGAACAGTGCGTTGACCTCAGCCGGATCATGGTTCGCGACCGACGCCCCGAGCACCGACTCGGCGCCGTGAACGTCGGGCTCAGTCCAGGCGCGGCTGCGACGCGCCCGGAGCGCCCCCACCATCGGTTCCCGGACGCCGCGCACCAGGTCGGCCGCGCTCGGCAGATGGCGTGCGGGAGCCAAAGCGAGCCGGCGGTCGCCGGGGCGCAGGTTCGCCGGGCGCCGATCCGACGACCCGCGAGCTGCTGCGATCATCGCTCTCACCTGAACATGCGCGCTCGCCATCGCGGCGTGCAACGCGGAGCGCGACGACGCAAACACCGTGTCGACCGCTTCCAGCAGGAATGTCCAGACGTCGTCGCCGCCGGCCTCGGCTGGGTCAGCGTTCGCACGCCGCTCGGCGGCGTCGGCCAGCAAGAGCGTCCCCGCAAGGTTCTCCCGCATCGCTTCCAACGTGGCGTCAACGTGCTCAGCCAATCGCTCGATGCGTGCGACGTCGGCGGGATCATCCACCACCTCAAGCACGACGAACCCCGCCTCATCGAACGCGATTGGCTCTGCGTGGGCGAACATCCGAGGAGCGTACGATCGAGACATGACATCGAGTTGAACGGTCGGTGAACTACACGTGGAAGTCGCGACGCCCTGGGCCTCGGCGAGCAGAGCTGCCGATTCGGTGGCGCAGACGCGCCTCACGCCCAGGCTGCAGCCTCGGTCGTAGGCTCCGGCCATGATCGAGCACGACATCGACATCGCGACGGCACACGGTTCGATGAACACGTTCATCACCCACCCCGAAG
>JAYUDU010000352.1:0-4462 GCA_043739605.1 Acidimicrobiales bacterium
TCACCGTTCCCAACGTTCGCTCCCGCAAGGCCACAGCTTCGCCGGTGGGCAGCGTCCAGCCGCTCGTGATGGTCACCGCGTACGACGCGCCCACCGCCCGCATCGCCGACGCGGCTGGCGTCGATCTGATCCTCGTCGGCGACTCTGTGGCCATGGTCGTGCTGGGCCACGAGGACACCCTGTCCATCACCGTCGAGGAGATCGCACACCACGTCGCCGCGGTGGCGCGGGCCAAGCCCGACGCCCTCGTCGTGGCCGACATGCCGTGGCTCAGCTACCACGTCAGCATCGAAGACACCGTGCGCAACGCCGCGAAGCTCATCAGGGCCGGCGCGCAGGCGGTCAAGCTGGAGGGCGGCGTCAAGCGGGTGCGCATGATCGAGGCGCTCATCGACGCGGAGATCCCAGTGATGGGCCACGTCGGCCTGACGCCGCAGTCCATCAATTCGATGGGTGGGTTTCGGGTGCAGGGTCGTCAAGCCGACGGCGCGCGGGCAGTCGTCAAGGACGCGGTCGCCATCTGCGCGGCGGGCTGCTTTGCGGTCGTGCTCGAAGGGGTTCCCGACGTGGTCGGCCGGCTGGCCACGGACGCCGTCAACGTGCCGACCATCGGCATCGGCGCCGGCGCGTGGTGCGACGGCCAGGTCCTGGTGCTGCACGACCTCCTCGGCCTCGGCGAGCGCAAGGTGCCAAGCTTCGTGCGCCAGTACGCATCGCTTCGAGACGACGCAGTTGCGGCGGTGGCCGCCTACGCCGCCGACGTCCGCAGCGGCTCGTTTCCCACGGCCGACGAGAGCTACCACCTCCACGCAGAGGTCGCAGAATCCCTCGGCCTTGGCATCGACGGCCTCCCGCTCGCCGGCTCCGACTCGGGGTCCTCCTACGCCGACGACGTGGTTGCCATCTACGGCTGAGGCTCGCACCTCGGTTGTCTTGTCGAGGAGTACGTCGAGCTCGATCTCCTCAAGAGCCGGTTGCGGATCTTCGATCGGTCGGGCGGCACCTGGGCCCCGACGACTCCTGAAGCCGTGTGCTGCCGCACGGGCAGCGGTGCCCGGAGCCGCCGACGGGCCAACCTGGCGTGGCCACCTACGCTCTGACGCGCCGTGTCGAGTTCCCTTGCCCAGCGCCTCGTCGCGCTGCCTCAGATCGCCGCCGACAGCCCGCTGGCCACTCACCCGGCCCGAACGCGTCAGGTGGTACGAGCGTCAGCTGTGTTGTTGGCCGCCGTGGCCGTTGGCGGGCTGTTCGTCGTCGGGTCGCGGTCACCGAAAGACCCGTACCTCTCCGGCGGCCGCATCCCTGGATTCGACGAGGCGGTGCTGAAGATCCTCGTTGCGGCCCCGGACTCCGGCGTGGCCCCGTCCGGCCCGTGCGTGGCGTTCGCCCAGACCGACGCCCAGATCGCCAAGGGCCTCATGACGCGAAAGGACCTCGCCGGCTACCCGGCGATGGTATTTCGCTTTCAGACGGATTCGACGGAGAACTTCTACAACCGCGACGTGCCCATTGCGCTGTCGGTCTCCTTCTACGATAAGGCGGGCGGCTGGATCGCGGAGCGCCAGCTTGAGCCGTGCCCAGACATCGAAGGCTGTCCGCTGGTCGCGAGCCCGACCACGTACCGCTACGTCGTCGAGACGGAGAAGGGCCGCCAGGGCGCCCTCGGCCTCGGCGCGGGCTCACGCATCTCGGTGACCCCCGGCTGCGGCTGAGCTCGGCCGGGTTGTCTCACCCCTTACCCTCCACCTCCTGGCATCAGCCGCCGAGGTGTGAGGTGTCGTTGAAGCTGCGAAGTCGGAAGAACGGCGCGGGCCCGACGATGAAGCGCGAAACGCCGGTGTTCTCGCCGCCGATGAAGGCGAAGCCCCGGCTGCCGGTGGCTTGACGAGCCAGCTCACCGATGATCGCACCGTGCGCGAAGGCGACGACCGTCGCACCGACATGCGACGCCGCGATGCGTCCGATCGCACCGATGGCGCGGGCGGCGAACGCCTCCGCCGGCTCGCCGCCGGGGATGACGTCCCATCGCTCCTGCTTGAACATCTCCCTGGCGATGGGGTCCCCGCCGGCGACCCGGTGGCGATAGGCGCCGAACTCCCACTCGCCGAGGTGCACCTCCCGCAGGTCCGGCTCAACTCGGGCCTCCATGCCGATGGCGGCCAAATAGGGGGCTGCGGTCTGGGCGGTGCGGCGCATCGATGAGACGTAGACGGCCGCCGGGGCCGGGATCTCGACGGCGAGGCGGGCGCCGACGGCTGCGGCCTGCGCGATGCCCTCCGCAGCGAGGTCGGGGTCGCCCTGGCCGTCGATGTCATCGAACGGGATGCCCTCAACGGCTGGCTGGGTGGCGCCGTGCCGGACGAGCACCACCTGCGTCGCGCCCGGCGGCAATGAGAACGGCATCTGCGCGATGGCCTGAGGCGTCTTGGGAGCATCGGTCACGGGCGCATCATGGTCGTTGTCACACCCCCAAGGCACCATGTGCACATGCCGTCGAGCCCGCTCCCGCACCGCGGTGCACCAGCGCGGCTTGGCGGCGACTCGCTGGGTTCCCCTAGCATGCCTCAGTCCTCCGTCAGGAGGACCCCTGCGCCGAACGTCGGCGCCACCGGCGCTGCCGGTGTCCGAAGGGAAGGCGGTGCTTCGTTGCGCCCCTATGAAGTCATGATGATCCTGGACCCCAGCCTCGAAGACGAGCAGGTCAAGACGATCGTCGACCGTGTCACAGAGCTGATCACGGCTGGCGGCAACGCTCCCCGCATCGAGCGGTGGGGCAAGCGACGTCTTGCGTTCGAGATCAACAAGAAGCCGGACGGTCTCTACTTCTTGTTCGAAGCCACCTCCGCTCCGGCGGCGATGATCGAGCTCGACCGCAACCTGCGCATCACCGACGGCGTGCTCCGGTACAAGGTCATCCGCATCCCGGACCACATCGCCGGCCGCGAGCGTCGCCCGCTCACGCCCGACCCCGTGGACGAGAAGGTTGACGCAGAGGCCGGAGCCGCCTCCTAGCCCCGCACGGGGAGGAGATCACCAATCATGGCAGAGAACACCGTCACCGTCATCGGCAACGTCACGCGTGACCCCGAGATGCGCTACACGCCGTCTGGCCAAGCCCAAACGACGATCAGCCTCGCGGTGAACCGCCGCTGGCGCGACCAGGCATCCAACGATTGGAAGGAAGCCACCAGCTACTTCGACGTCGTGTGCTGGCGCGAGATGGCAGACAACGCCTGCGAGACGCTCAGCAAGGGGATGCGGGTCATCGCGACCGGTCGCCTCGAGCAGCGGTCATGGGAGACCAACGGCGAGAAGAAGTCGAAGGTCGAGATCGTGGCCGACGAGATCGGCCCGTCTCTTCGCTGGGCCTCGGCCGAGGTCAAGCGCAACGAACGCCGCACGCCTGAGGGCGGCGGCAACAGCTACGGGGGCGGCGCGAGCCGTCCCGTCCAGAACGAGCCCGCCGGTGGCGGGCAAGCAAGCGCACCTGCCGGTGGCGGCGGTGGCGCATACGACGACGAGGAGCCCTTCTAGTGGCAAGAAACAACGACCGCGATCGCGGCTCGCAGCAGAACAAGCGCGGTCCCAAGGAGTCCTCCAACCGCAAGATCAAGAAGAAAGTCGACGTCGTCGCTCGCGACGGCATCGACTGGGTCGACTACAAGGACGTCAACCTCCTGCGGAAGTTCATGTCCGACCGCGGCAAGATCCGCGCTCGTCGGGTCTCCGGCCTGTCGACGCAGAACCAGCGGGCGGTGGCTCACGCCATCAAGCTCGCCCGTGAGCTGGCACTGCTGCCGTACGCGACGCGCACCGTCTCGGACCGCACCGGCCCCCGTGGCCCCCGTGGCCCCCGTGGCGACCGTCCGCCGCGTGACGGCGACGCCGCAGAGTCCGCCGAGGTCGAGAACGAGGACGTCGATGTCGACGACCTCAACGACGCGGAGGTCGATGCCTGATGAAGGTCGTGCTCCGCTCAGACGTCAACGGCGTCGGCAAGAAGGGCGACATCCTCGATGTCGCCGACGGCTACGCCCGCAACTTCCTGATGCCCCGCGGCGCAGCGTTCGTCGCCAGCGGTGGGGTCGAGGCGCAGGCCAAGGCCATGCGCAAGAAGCGCGACGTCCGCGACGCCAAGGAACGTGCGGCAGGCGAGGAGATCGCCCGCAAGCTCGTGCCGCAGATCATCGCGCTGTCGATGAAGACCACCGGCAACGACGGCAAGCTGTTCGGCTCTGTCACCACCGCCGACGTGGCCAATGCCGTCGAGGCGCAGACGGGCATTCTCCTCGAGAAGCGTCTGCTCAGCATCGACGAGCCGATCCGCACCCTCGGCACCCACGCCGTCTCGGTGCGCCTCCACGCCGATGTCCGCTTCGCAGTGACCATCGAGATCACCAAGAAGTAGCCCTGGTGGGCTTCGGCCCATCCAACTCAGCAGTACGCCGCGGCCGGCCCCTCG
>JAYUDU010000353.1:0-1583 GCA_043739605.1 Acidimicrobiales bacterium
GGCACGAGCAGTCCCTCGACGCCGCTGCGGACGACGCCGCGGTACCCTGCAAGGTTGCTTGCGACGACCGGGGCTCCCGCAGCCATCGCCTCGAGGAGGACGACACCGAAGCTCTCGCCACCAAGCGACGGCGCGCAGTACACGTCCGCGCCGGCGAACCGTCTGGCCACCTCTGCGTCCGAGATGCGCCCGAGCCACTCGATGCGCCGATCGCCTGCGGTGGCTGACCGCAGCTCAGCGGTCTGGGGGCCATCGCCAGCCACCCACAAGGTGACGTCGGACGGCATCGAGCGCATGGCCTCGAGGAGCACCGCGAGGCCCTTGCGCGGTTCATGGCGCCCGAGGAAGAAGATCGTCGGTCGGCCGTTGGTGTCGCGCGGCTGGGCCTTCGAGAACCGTTCGACGTCGATGCCGTTGAAGGCGACCTCGTACACACCTCCGAGGGCGCGCTCTGCCGTCGCCTTGGCATCCTGTGACACCGCAACCCTGACATGAGCTTTGCCGATGCCCCACCTGGCGAGCGGCTTCAGCCACGTGTAGGCCTTGGAGTCGCCGGCGCGGTGGAAGGTGGCGACGACGGCCGCATCCGAGACCACCAGCGCAGTCGCGGCCGGACCGGGCACCAGTGGCTCGTGGATGTGGACGACGTCGTAGCGGCCGTCGCGGAGTGCGCGCATGGTGCGCAGCACACACGAGACGTCGGGAGCGATCGCGGCGACGGAGCCGTTGGTCGCCAGTGGCACCGAGGCGCCGAGCGGCACGACGCCCGGTTCTGGGGGCGCCCCGTCGCAGGGTCCGAGCACTCTGGTGTCGTGGCCAAGGGCTCGAAGGGATCGGGCGAGTCCGAGGACCTGGCTCTGAACACCGCCTGGCATCGTGAGGCTGTATGGGCTGACCTGGGCGATCCGCATCAGCGGGCCACGCTGGGGTGGTCTCTGCGGGCATCGATCGCAGCTCGCACCGCCGTCGCGGCCGCAGCCTCGCTGTCGGAGACGTCCCAACGGTAGCCGGGGTCGCTCGGCCAGTTGGGCTGCAGCAGGTGCCAGTGCTGGGGCCAGGTGCGCAGGCCCGGCTCGAGGGCGGCGGCGATCTCCGCCGTGATCCGCACCACGTCGTCCCGCAGCCGACCGGGGGTGCGCGCGCTGTCGAGCGCCGGGCTCACGATCGCCCTGACTCGTCCGTCGCGCTCGTAGGGCACGCAGACGGGCACGATCACGGCTCCAGTCCTCAACGCGAGCGTCGCCGCGCCGGCGGGCATGCGCGTCGGCTCGCCGAGGAACGGCACGACGACACCCCCGCCGGTGATGTCCCGGTCGGACGGCAACACCACCAGCTTGGCGTCGCGTAACGCTGCGGAGATGCGCCGGCCCGCGTCGGCGTCGGCCGGGATGACCTCCATTCCAAGCGCAGAACGAAGTGCCGCGAACCAGGCGAACACCGCTGGCGGCTCGAGAGCCTCGACCACCGCGACGAGCCGGTAGCCGGCAAGCGCAAGCCAGCAACCACCGAGCTCCCACCCGCCAAGGTGAGCGAGGACAAGGATGACGCCGCGCCCCTTGGCCATTGCGGCTTCCAGATGCTCT
>JAYUDU010000354.1:0-4457 GCA_043739605.1 Acidimicrobiales bacterium
CGAGCTTGCCCACCTGCCCCTGGCCGTTCTTGGCATCCTCGACATAGGCAGGAAACTTGTCGGAGAACACGCTCGCTTGGTCGACGAGCGGCCGGATGAACGCATACAGAAGGCCGGTGATGGCCCCAAACGACAGCAGCACGGTGAGCGCGACCGCTACGCCGCGTCGAAGACGTAGACGTCGGTGCAGGAGATCGACGAGGGGGTTGAGCACGAGGGCGAGGAACCCCGCAACGACCAACCAGCTGAGGATCTTGGTGACGCGTTGCAACGCAACGAGGATCAGCGCGGTCGCCAGGACCATGCTGATGGTGGCTGCGATCGTCCGCCACGGGATCGGCGACCGCGGCCTGGATCCTCGCTGTCTTGTTGGGTCGGTTCCGGCAGTGATCGAGTCCGACATGGAACGCGAGCGTATCGACCGGGTAGGTTCGCGAACCGCATGGGCCAGACCGTCGCCGTCGTCGAGAAGCAGACCGCCATCCCCGGCATCTATCGCTTCGAGCTCAATCGGGCCATCACCGGCACCGGCCACGAGCGGTATCGCTCGCTCGCCGACGTGCTGGGCAGTCGGCCGGCCGACGTCCTGGCGCGTCGCCTCTTCGAGCGCGGCGGGGTGCTCGCGGTGCACATCCACGCCAACCAGGTCAGCGTCGAGCTTGAGCCGTTCGGGTCGACCGATGGCATCAGCGAGATCATCACCGGCCTCTACACGCACTACGTCGAAGGCGTCCTTCCCAAGAAGTTCTGAGGTTGCATCTGCGACTGCGGAACCGGTCGGGCGGGCCGTCTACGCTCTGCGCCCCGTGACCACCACCGAACACCGGGCCATCGAGGCCGTCGTGATGGTGGCGGACGAGCCGATCCCCTCCGGTGTGCTCGCGCAGCTCCTTGAGGTCTCGCACGAGCGCATCCGGGTCATCTGCCACGAGCTCGCCGAGGGCTACCGGGCTCAGCAGCGAGGTTTCGAGCTGGTGGAGGTGGCCGGCGGCTGGCGGTTTCAGAGCCATGGCGACCTCGCCGCGTACGTCGAACGCTATGTGCTGGAAGGGCAGGTGACGAGGCTCTCTGCGGCTGCTCTTGAGACGTTGGCCATCGTGGCGTACAAGCAACCAGTGTCCCGTGGACAGATGTCCGCCATCCGCGGCGTCAACGTCGACGGCGTGCTCAAGACGCTCGTGCATCGCGGCTACGTCGCCGAGGTGGGCAGGGATCCTGGCATCGGTCAGGCGGTCTTGTACGGCACGACCTCCCAGTTCCTCGAGTCGCTCGGTCTCGCAGCCATCGGGGACCTGCCAGGTCTCGGCGACTTCGTCCCCTCGGCCGAGATCATCGAGGCGCTGGAGCGCGGCTTGCTGGCAGATCAGGCAGAGGCCGTGGTCGAAGCGGTACGGCCGAACGCGCCCGCGCCGCAAGCGACGCTCGACGGCGATGGTTGACGCTCATGGTTGAGGCCGCAGAACTCCCAGACGGCGAGCGCCTCCAGAAGGTGCTGGCGCGGGTCGGCTTCGGTTCGCGACGCGCCGTCGAGGAGATCATCGAGGACGAGCGCGTCACCGTGAACGGTCAGGTTGCGGTGCTCGGCCGTCGCGTCGATGCCGAGGCGGACGAGGTGAAGGTGGACGGCGTCCGCATCGGGGTGGCGCCCGGCCTCGTGTACCGGCTGCTGAACAAGCCGGCAGGCGTCGTCACCACTGCGAGCGACCCGCAGGGCCGCCCGACGGTCATCGAGCTCGTGCCGCTCGAGCCTCGGATCGTGCCCGTCGGCCGCCTCGATCTCGAGACGGAGGGGCTGCTGCTGCTCACCAACGACGGCCCGCTGACGCACAAGCTCACCCACCCGAGCTTCGGCGTCGAGAAGGAGTACTTGGCGCAGGTCGATGGCGCAGTCGGCAGAGGGGAGCTGCGGATGCTGCGGGAGGGCATCGACCTCGAAGACGGTCGGACGGCCCCTGCGAGGGTGTCGACGGTGCAGCCCGACCTTCTCCGCATCACCATCCACGAAGGAAGAAACCGCCAGGTCCGGCGCATGTGCGAGGCCGTTGGCCACCCAGTGATTCGCCTCGTGCGCGTCCGCATCGGACCGATCTCCGATCACGCCCTGCGCCCCGGCCTGTGGCGCGATCTGACGACGGCCGAGGTGCGGACACTTGAGCGCCTTGTCGACCGGCAGCCCACGAGGGCGCAACGGCGCGCCGCGCAGCACGAGGCCGCGCTCGCGGCCGCACCCACCGATCTCGAGGCCGACCCGGGCTGAGGTTTCGCGGCCGCGTCGATTGGCCTCGCCGTGGGCGAGCCGGGCTTCTATGGTCGAACCCCAATGGCTCTTGACCCGACGGCACTTGGTGCGGATGCGCGCGCGTTCGTCAGCGAGCGCCACCTCGCCACGCTCACGACCCAACGCTCCGACGGCTCTCCGCACGTCGTTGCCGTCGGCTTCACGTGGGACGACGAGGCTCGCATCGCACGGGTGATCTGCATGCGCGGCGGCCAGAAGGCGGTCAATGCGCGGCGCGGTGGCAGGGCGGTGGTGGCGCAGGTGGACGGCCCGAGGTGGCTGGCGTTCGAGGGGCCGGTCTCGTTGGCGCAAGACGCGTCGGCGGTGGCCGACGCCGTGGAGCGCTACGCAGGTCGCTACGGCCGCACCCCGGAGCCCAACCCCGATCGGGTCGTGGTCTGCATCGCAGTCGACCGCGTGCTCGGCCGCGCGTGACCGACCACGAGCAAGCCATCGCCGGCCGACGGGCGACGATCGTCGGCTGCGGCCTCATCGGCGGGTCCATCGCCCTCGCACTGCACGCGGCCGGCTGGGTGGTCAGCGGCGTCGACACCGACTCGGCGCGTTCGACCCGGGCGTTCGAGGTTGGTGCCATCGACAGCATCGGACAGGATCCGCAGGCCGAGATCACCTTCATCTGTGTGCCCGTGATGGCTGTCCCCGGCGCCGCCGCAGGCGCACTCGCGGCAACGGCGCCATACGGGGGACTGGTCACAGATGTGGGGTCGGTGAAGGGTCGCGTGGTCGCCGCGATCGACGACGCTCGCTTCATCGGGGGACATCCCATGGCTGGCTCTGAGCAGGAGGGCGTCGATGGCGCCGATGTAGCCATGTTCCACGGTGCGACCTGGGTGCTCACGCCGACCGCCCACACCGACCCCGACGCGTTCTCCACGCTGAGGGGGGTCGTGGTGTCGCTTGGTGCGGAGGCCGTCGCCATCGCCCCCGAGCGTCACGACGAGCTGGTCGCGTTGGTATCCCACGTCCCCCACCTCACTGCGGCGGCGCTCATGGGCTTGGCCGACGACGCATCGACCGAGCATGCGACGTTGCTGCGGATGGCGGCGGGAGGCTTCCGTGACATGACGCGCATCGCCGCAGGCCACCCCGGCATCTGGCCGGACATCTGCACCGAGAACGCAGACGCGATCGTCGCCGTCCTCGATGACCTGCTCGCAGAGCTGGCGCGCCTGCGCGGCGTCGTCGCGACGGGTGGGCGCACCGAACTGCTGACGACCCTGGAGCGGGCCCGTCACGCCCGCGCCAACCTTCCCGCTCGCATGGTCGCCCACCCCGAGGCGCTCGCCGAGGTGCGCATCCCGGTACCCGACCGCACTGGCGTTCTCGCCGAGGTCACGACGCTCGCCGGCGAGCTGGGCGTCAACATCGTCGACCTCGAGATCGCGCACTCCGCCGAGGGGGACCGAGGCGTCATCGTGCTCCTCGTCGACGCCGCCCAGGCCGACCTCGTGCGAGGAGGCCTCTTCGCCCGCGGCTACCGGCCGGCGGTGACGAGGCTCAGCTGAGGTCGTTCATAAGACTCGCGCGGGCACGGCCCCTGTCGCACCGAGCCCCAGGGCGACCAGGCTGAAGAGCACAGGCACGAAGACGAATGCGCCGGGCCACGGCCCATCCTCGGTGCGCGATCCCTGGGGACGTGGGGTGGTCGTGGTGGTCATGCGGCGTGTAGCCGTAGCAGCGTCAGCTGTCGCGCCACGTCCACGTCGATGCAGCCGTCGTCGTTGGTTGTCCACATGTCGTCGGGGTCGGGGCGGCGGGCGAGCCGTTCGGCTCGTTCGAGGTTGACGTCGATCCAGGGTGGTGCATGCCAGCCGGACTGCCCGCGGGCAAGGCGTTGGGTGCCGTCAGGGGTGTAGAAGCCCAGGCCATTCGGCGCAATGCCAATGATCGGCAACCGCCCTTCGTGGTGCTCGCGATGATGAAACCAACACAAAGTGGTCAAGTCACGAACAATGGTGCGTCCACCGTCTTCGACATGGATGATGTGATGGACGTGGAGGTTCCAGGTGACGTGGCAGCCCGGGACGGCGCAACAGCCTCCGTCGCGGGCGATGATGGAGGTGCGGAGGGGGCCGGTGACGGTGCGCATGGTGTCGGCGAAGCGGAGGACGTTGCCGTACTCGTCGTCTTCGCACATGCGCAGGCGGCACGAGTCGAG
>JAYUDU010000355.1:0-11029 GCA_043739605.1 Acidimicrobiales bacterium
CGCGCCGACCGGGGTGAACGGTTCGAGCGCAGGGAGGTGCGACTCGATGTCGTACGGCTCGTCGGCGGGCATTGGGTCGTCCAAATCCGAGGAGATCGACCGCCTGCAGTCCGGTTCCTCCCAGAGCCGGGGCGAGACTTGACCAGTGGAGCGATGACGCTCCAAGGCCGGGAGGGCAACGACGCGCCGGGGGGCCAGGGCGCCACATCGCCGAGAACAGTGCGTGCGGCGCCCGGCTCATCGTTCAGGCAGCGCCTGCAGGGATCGGTGGGCCCGTGGTCGCCACCGAACCCACGGTACGGCGGATCGGCGCCAGGAACGGGCAGCCATCACCGCGGGTGTGCTCGTAACCGGCGGGTTCGGTGAGGCCTGCGGCGGCGAGGAGGTCGAGCTGAAACGAGCGGCAGTTGACGGTCGGCCGCGTCGACCACCTCCACTCGCCGTTGAACGTGGTGGCGAACCTTCGTAGGTCACGGACGACGGCTTCGTCGCTACAGGTGTGTGTACGGACGGGATGGAAGACATGGTCGGCGAGCTCGCCATGGTGAGGGTCGCGGGTCGCAGTCGCATCGGGGTTGGCGCCCTGCCCGTTGAGGACCCCGCGCACGCCTCGAAGCCCGCGCACGATACCGACCGGCCGGATCGACGGCCACCAACCGTAGCTCTCCTCACCATCGATCTCGATCCACCAATGGCCGTACACATCGAACAGCCGCGGGTTGTTGCGTTTGACGACCACACGCTCCACGAGCACTCCTGCTGGGCGATTGACACTCGCAGCGTCGGTCACTTCTTGCCCTTCTTGCGCTTGCCCTTCGGGTCGCGGCCCATCTTGGTGAGGCCGCGCCGGGTCGCGAGACGGCGGCGGGCGCTCCGCTGGGCTCGAAGTCGTTGCCGCTCGGCTCGCCGCTGCTCTCGCGTCGGCTGTGGGGACATCGGTGGCGTGATCGTTGGGTCCATCCGCCAACCATACCCCACCCCCGGTGGGCCTTGCCTACCCCACGAGGGGTGGGGTATGGTGCGGTCATGTGCAACACCGAGGACCTCAACGTGGCCAGCCCGGCGGCTTTGGCGATCGAACTGATGGTATCGGGCATGACGTGTGGGTCCTGTGCCGCACGCGTCGAACGGGCCCTCGGCAAGCAGACCGGCGTTACCGGAGCAGTTGTGAACTTCGCGACCGAGACGGCCACCGTCTCCTACGACCCCGCGGTCGTCACTGTCGACGACCTCATCGCGATCGGAACGAAGGCCGGCTACGGCCTTCGCACGCAGACTGCCGACGCCGGCCCAGAGGACACTCGGGACGGCGCAGCAGACGCGGACGACGCGGCACGGGCGCTGTGGCTTCGCCGAGTGTTGCTGGCGTGGCCGTTGGCCATCGTCGTGCTCGGCTTGTCGTTGTTCAAGATGGAGGTGCCGTGGGCCAGGTGGACGGCGTTCGCGTTGGCGACACCCGTGCAGTTCTGGGCCGGCTACCCGTTCCTTCGCGGCGCGGCGCTCCGCCTCCGCCACCGGCAAGCGAGCATGGACTCGCTCATCAGCCTTGGCACACTCGCAGCGTTCGGGTTCTCTGCCGCGCAGGTCACGTTCGGCCCCTCGCACTCCGATCATTACTTCGATACCTCGGCGCTGATCATCGCGTTCTTGCTCCTTGGCCGATACTTCGAAGCACGGGCCAAGGGCACCGCCTCCAAGGCCATCCGCGCGCTCCTTGAGCTCGGCGCCAAGGACGCGACCGTCATCGTCGACGGGGTCGAGCAGACGGTGGCCGTCGGTGACGTCAAGGTCGGTGACATCATCCGAGTCCGACCCGGCTCGAAGGTCCCCGTCGACGGCATCGTGATCGCCGGGACCTCAGCAATCGACGAGTCGATGCTCACCGGGGAGTCCGTGCCCGTCGACAAGACGCCCGGCGACCGGGTGGCCGGTGCGACCCTCAACACCAACGGCGTGCTCACCATCAAAGCCTCCGCCATCGGTGCGAACACCGCCCTCGCTCAGATTGTCAGGCTCATCGAAGAAGCCCAGGGAGCGAAGGCACCGGTGCAGGCGCTCGCCGATCGCATCAGCGCCGTGTTCGTGCCCGTCGTCCTCGCCATCGCCATCGCGACCCTGGGGATCTGGGTGGCCCTCGGTGACCCGACCGCCGGCCTCACCGCCGCCGTCGCAGTGCTGATCATCGCGTGCCCGTGCGCTCTCGGGCTCGCCACCCCGACGGCGATCCTCGTTGGCACCGGCCGCGGTGCTGCCCTCGGTGTCCTCATCAAGGGCGGTGCCGTCCTCGAACGGTCCAAGAAGGTTGACACCGTCATCTTCGACAAGACCGGCACCATCACCAACGGCCGCATGGAGCTCACCGACGTCATCACCATCACCGGCGAGGACGCCAACCGGCTCCTCGCTTGGGTTGCCGCCGTCGAGGACGGCTCCGAGCACCCCGTCGGCCGGGCCATCACCAACCGCGCCGCCGACCTCGCCCTCACCATCGCACCCGTCACCGACTTCGCGGCCGTCACCGGACACGGCGTCACCGCCACCATCAACACCACCAGCGTGCTCGTCGGACGCCGCAAGCTGCTCACCGACCACGGCATCACCATCCCCGCCGACCTCGAAGCCGCGGCCATCCATCTCGAAACTCAGGGCCGGACGACGGTGTTCGCCGCCTGGGACGGCCACGCCCGTGGTGCGCTGGCCGTCGCTGACACTGCGAAGCCCAACGCCGCCGACGTCGTCGCCGAACTGCGCACGCTCGGTGTGGATGTCGTGCTCATGAGCGGTGACAACGAGCGCACCGCGAACGCAATTGCTGCCGAGGTCGGCATCACGACCGTCCTCGCCGAGGTCCTGCCCGCCGACAAGGCCGCCGAGGTCCGCCGCCTCCAAGCCGCCGGCCACGTCGTGGCCATGGTCGGCGATGGCATCAACGATGCCCCCGCCCTCACCCAATCCGACCTCGGCATCGCCATCGGCACCGGGACCGACGTCGCCATCGAGTCCTCCGACATCACGCTCCTCTCCGGACACCTCGACGGCGTCGCCACCGCCATCCGCCTCTCACGGCGCACGTTCCGCACGATCCTCCAAAACCTCGCCTGGGCGTTCGGTTACAACGTTCTCCTCATCCCGCTCGCCGCGTTCGGGCTCCTCAACCCCATCCTCGCCGGCGCCGCCATGGCCATCTCCAGCGTCTCCGTCGTCACCAACAGCCTCCGCCTCACCCGCTTCCAACGCACCACCCGCACCCAGCGCCCGGACATCGCGTCGACGCCCGAGCTCGCTCCCATCGAGTGGCACACCGTCACCGGCGACGCTGCACCGGCCAGCACGGCGCCCGCGACAGACATCCGGCTCCTCGTCCTCGGCGACTGCCCGAACGGGGCACTCGCCAGGCTCCGAATCGACGAAGCCATCACCATCTCGGGCGTGGACGCGACCGTCGATCACCTCATCATCTCCGACCCGGAGCACGCCGTAGCGCTCGGGATGCGCGGCTCGCCGACCATCCTCATCAACGGCCGCGACGTCGACCAGTCCGACGCAGGACCGTCGATCTCGTGCCGCCTCTACCGCGGCCCCGGCGACGACAACGGCCTCCCCGCCGTCGCGACCCTCGTCGAAGCCCTCACCCGATGAGCGCGCTCGCCATCCCCGCTCGACGCGAGCCGCTCGTGTCAGCTCGCGGCGAGTCGGCCGACAATGCCAGGATGGTCAGACCGCTCGCCGCAGCCAGCATCACGGTCGCGGCGACGCACGCCCTCCTCGGCCTGCCCGGCGTCGACCCCACACCCCGCTCCACCACCTCGGGCTGATGGACCCAGGCTCCGGCGGAACCCGCCCCTGAGCCTCGCTGCACGCGGCCACCTCCTCAGCGCATGCCGTTGGAACCGGGCCAGCCCGCGCCTCTTCGTCGGCGCCATCGCCTACCTCGCCCGGACGGCCGCCGCGACCCCGACCATCGTCGTCGCGGCCGGCCTGTACTTGTTCGTGCCCGACATCGGCCGCGCCGCGGCGCCGCTTCTGATCGCGCTCGCATGCCCGATCTCGATGCTGCTCATGATGCGCAGCAAACAAGGACGGCGACGCATGCACGACCGCCACGACCGACGCAGCCGAGGTCGCACGTCTCCGCAGCGAGGTCGCCGCCCTGCGCTCCGAGCAGGCCACGTGCCTCAAGGAGGATGCGGACGGTGTCGCGCATGAGGCCCCACGTCGACCAGATGACGAGGGCAGCGATGATGAGGGAGGCCACCGGGTCGACCCAGGCGAGGTCGGCGACCAACACCGCGATCGCCGCGACGATCACCGCGACCGACCCTGCAGAGTCGGCCGCCATGTGCAAGAACGCGCCTCGCATGTTGAGGCTCGCGCCGGTCGGGCGGGCGAGCACGACCGCGCTCGGCTGACGAGGAGCCACCGACCGCGATCGCAGCACCGGCCCGCCGTCGATGACCTGAGGGTGCCGGAACCGGCCCACGGCCTCGAAGATCACCCACCCGTGACCGTGACCGCGATCAGCGTCGGGCTGCGATGGGGTCATCGTGTCACGCTTGAGTCACCGGACACTGGCGGGGTTAACCCACCCCCGGTGGGGTAGAATACGAGCATGAAGCGGTCGTCCACGCCGCACGGTGACGTGACACGTCCCGTGACGGCTGGTCGACCGGTCCCGAGCCGGCGGGCGCTCGTGGCGGTGTGGCTGGTCGCTGCGGTCGGCTTCGCGATGTTGCTCGTCGTCGCGCAACGCCGCGAGGGGCCGCTCGATGATCCCGATCAGGCCGAGCAACGGGTCGGGTTCGTGGACGAAGGCTCGCTGCCAAGCCCGGCTCCGATCGTCGTCTCCGACCTCCCCGCCCGGGGTCGGCCCACCGTCGTCGTCTTCCTCCGTCCCGCCAGCGCCGCCCGTGCATGCCGGGACGTCGCACACGCAGTCGCCCGCGCAGCCGCCGTCGTCGTGGTCCTCTCAGGTCCGGCGCTGTGCGCAGGTGCGTCAGCCGTGCAGGTCGATCCATCCGGGCGTATGTCGCAGGCGTATGGGATGCGGGTCCCCGCAGACGGTGGTCCGCCCGTCGGCTACGCCGTCGTCGACGCCGAGGCGAGGCTCCGGTACCGGACGTTGGACCCCGACCTCAGCGCCAACACCGCCGAGATGATCACCATCTTGGACGCCCTGTGACGACGCCGACCGCACTCCGGCCGAGCGGGGCTTGGCGGAGCTGCATCTGGTGCGTGGTGGCGATCATGGTGGAGATCGGCCTGTACCTCTCCTACCGCGGCCATGACGCCAGGTTCCACTGGTTCACCCACTTCTTCGTGGGCGGCGCCACCGCCCTCACCGTGATGGCCGTCGTCGCCCAACGACGGAGGCGGGCGGTCGCTCGGCCCCTCGTGTGGCCGCTCGCAGCCCACGTGTTCGCCATGGCGCCCGACCTGGCGTTCACCGGCGGCTACGCGCACCGCGGGTGGATGGACATGTTCCTCGGCCACGTCAGCGTGCACTTCGTGCCCGGCCGGAACTGGACGTGGCTGACCGTGTTCCTCGCTGCGCTCGCCGCGTACCTGGTGGTCGTCGACCAGCTCCGATCGGCTGGCGGTTCGCCGTGACGGGGTACGTCTTGAACGTTCGCAGGTGGGGTGACGGCGATCCGGTGGTGTTCCTGCACGGGCTCGGTGCTTCGTCGCGCTACTGGGAGCGGGTGGCGGCCCCGGGCGGCGGGTACGCATGAGTCGCCCCGGACCTCCTCGGGTTCGGACGGTCGCCGATGCCAGACGATGCTGCCTACGACGTCCACACCCCACCTGGCCGCCGTCACACCGCTCTTCGACGGCCCGGCGGTCATCGTCGCCCACTCCGCAGGTGCGATCCTGGCGGTCGCCCTCGCCGCCCGACGCCCGGACCTCGTGTCAGGTCTGCTGGTCCTCGGCCTGCCCGCCTTTCCCGACACGGCGACGGCGCGCCGATCCGTCGGCGGGCTCGGCCTGCTCGCCCGGCTCACCGCGGAGGAACGGCCGAGCGCAGCGGTGCTCCATCCGCCAACCATACCCCACCCCCGGTGGGTCGTACCTACCCTAGGGGGATGGGGTATAGCGCGGTCACGCGGAACACCGACAAATCTGAACGTGGCGAGCCCGGCGGCTTTCGGCGATCGAACTGATCCGGCCGGCCAGCGGAGCCTTCGAGTGGCCCGCATGTGACCTTGCGTCTGAGATGACCGGCGTCACGTTGAGTGGTGACAGTCGGGCGGACGGTCAGCAGAGGTGGGAAAGCAGCGTCGCGAGGTGGTGAAGCTGGGTGGCAACCATCGCAGCGCACAGTGCAGCACCACCAACGCACGCGACCACGGGGGAGGCGTCGTGCGAGGGTGGCGTCAGCAGCGCCTGCACGCGTGCCGGCACGCCGATGGTGGCGATCGTCATGGGTGTCGGCGATTCGCCGGCGCTGGCCAGCCCTGCGAGCGCGACCGCTCGCGCGACCATCGATCGCGATCCGATCCGGTCGGCGGCAACCTCGTCCGCCCAACGCTCCGTCGCGTGGGTGATGCGGCGGCTAAGGGGGCGCAGCACGGGCAGCAGCGACGCGCATAGGTCGCCAAACCTGATGAAGCGGTGGTGCCCAAGTGCGAGGTGCGCCTGCTCGTGAGCGAACATCGCTCGCCGCTCTTCCTCGTTGAGGGCGTCGAGCATGGCACTCGTGACCACGACTTGCCCGCGTCCGCCGGGGACCGCGTACGCGGTGGCCTTGTTGGATGAGAGGACGAGCACTGGCACGTCGCCGATCGGCACCATCGACCGGTGGACGCGGTGAGCGAGCATCGAACGCGCTGCCCCAATGGTGAGCGTGAGCCCAGCGGCGCTGCCCAGCCAGCGCCGATCGCGCGTTGTGGTCCGGTCGAAGCACCACCCGATGATGTTGGCCAACCTGGATGACGAAGCGGCCAGCGGCAGCGTCAGGACGAGCAGCACCGCGACAACGGACACGACGGCCATGGCCGCCAACCCGGTGAGGATCCAGGTCGCGAGCCGTGGGTGCAGACGGTCGCTCCACAGGGTCACCCCGATGCTCGTCGCGACGAGGACCAGGAGGGGAACGACCGTGGTCCAGGTCATCGGTCCTCGTGGGCTCCTGCATCGATCAGCGACCGCAGAGCTGCGACGTCAGCGGGCCGAAGGGTTGCCACGAAACAGGACAGTGCGGCCTCGCGATCACCGGCTTCAGCCAGCGCGCCCTGCATGAGCGACGCCGCGACCTCGACGCGGTTCTGGATCGGTCGATAGGCATGGCCGCGGCCGCGCTGCTCGCGAGTGAGGTGGCCCTTTGTGTGGAGCCGCTGGAGGATGGTGAGCACGGTGGTGTAGGCCAGCGGGCGGCCGATGGCCGCCTGCACCTCGGCGGGCGTGCTCGCGACGTCGACGGACCACAGCACGGTCAGGACCTCGGCCTCCAGGCTGCCGCGGGCACTGCGAGCGGTCATTCGCCATGACCATACCGCTTGCATCCGAATACCCACGACACGAGCGCGTCCAGCCGCAAATGACGTGGCGGGCCAGTGGTGGGCGTGGGTCACCGGAGCGCGATCGCCGTCCAGGGTCGCGTCGTTGACGGCCGACCTGACGGGCTCGATCTTGCACCCGGACACGCAAACCGAGAGCGCGACCATTGCTGTCGTTCAAGTTTCCAAGGCGTCATATCCCGGGGGATGACTGCCGGCGGCCGGGCCGCTCGCTGCGACCGAGCGAACGCTCCGGCGACGGGCCTGTCGTCTACTACGTGAAGTAGTGTCGCGCCTCGTGCCTGGTTCGAATCGTGTCTGTCTGTTCGCGCGCGCCGTCGTTGCGGTGGGTGTCGTTGGGGTCCTGGTCGGAGCTTTGCCTGGGGTCGCTGGTGCGACGGGGGATCGTGACCGGCGGGCGACGGTGCGGGCTGACAAGGCGAAGGCGGCTGCGCAGATCGATGTCTTGAAGGCTGACGACACCCGGATCCAGGCGGCGATCGACGTCCTAGACCGTCGCGCCAGTGGTTTGAGCGACAAGCTCGACACTGCGAAGCGGGACGAGCAATCGGCCGCTGCCGATGCTCGGACGGCTGATGCCACTGCCGGCCGCGCTCGTGAGGGTCTCAGAGTGTCTCAGGAGGCACTACGTCGCCAGGCTGTTCGCAGCTACTCGTCCGGGAACGCGCCGTCCAAGGCGCATGTCATCGACCCCACGGGGGCGTCGATCGCAGCGGCTGGCGTGTACGTGAACGTCGCCCGCGGGCGGTCTGTCAACGCGCTCGATGAGGTGCGTGCCGCTCGTGTGGATGCTGACGCCGCGAACGTGGCGGCGCGGCGGGCGAGCGATCGTGCCGCCTCGCGTCGGACCGCAACTGCGGCAGCGTTGTCGGAGGTGACCGTGGCGCGGGTGCAGCAGTCCAATCTTGCGGACCGGGTCGAGGCGAAGGTCTCGGAGGTCCAGGGCGGGTTCGATGCGCTCGCTGCGGAGGATGCACAGCTCAGCGCGGCGATCGCCCGCCAGGACGAGCAGGCTGCGGCTCGACGACGTGCCGAGCTCCTCAAACAGCAGGAACAGCAGCAGCAACAGCAGCAGACGACGCCGCGCGCTCCGGGCGGCCCGGTACCGGTCTCTGGCAGCGTCGGCGGGTTGACAACGGTCCGGGGGATCACGGTCGCGTCATCGATCGCCGGCCAGATCTCGCAGCTGCTCACCGCGTCAGACGCCGCTGGGCTCCGGCTATCTGGGGGTGGTTACCGGTCGTCGCAAGGCCAGATCAACACGCGTCGCAACAACTGTGGGACTTCCGATTACGACGTGTATCAGAAGCCGGCGTCGCAATGCAGTCCGCCGACGGCGCGTCCGGGACAGTCCATGCATGAGAAGGGCCTGGCGATCGACTTCACGAACAATGGGTCGCTGCTGTCGCGATCAAACCCTGCGTATGGGTGGCTCAAGCAGAACGCAGGACGGTTCGGGCTCTCGAACCTTCCCAGCGAGGCATGGCATTGGTCCACCAATGGAAACTGACCCGGCACCGTCTTTGACGCGCACGATGGCGGTCGGTTTCGTCGACGCGGTCGGGTTCTCGTCCTTCACAGCAGCCCACGGTGACGAGGCCGCGGTGCAGATTGCTGAACGGCTTGAGGCGACCACAGTCGAGCTGGATGGCTTCGGTGTTCGGACGGTGAAGCACCTCGGCGACGGGCTGCTTGCTGTGTGTGAGCACCCCGCGAAGCTCGTGACGGGCATCCAGCACGTGCTGGCGTTCGACTCGTCGGAGTCGACGTCGCTGCGCTTGCGCGCGGGGGTGACCGTTGGTTCGGTGATCGTGCGTCGAGGCGATGTTCACGGCGTCGTGGTCAACCTCGCCGCTCGCCTCTGTGACCTCGCACCACCCGGAACCTGTTGGATGACGACCGATGTTCTCGCCGCCCTCCCCGTCGCCGTTGGTGCCCGCCTCCTCGGCCGCGTGACCGTCCGCGGTTTCCCGACAACCGTCGATGTTGCAGAGCTGGGGTGCACCACCGCTCCAGCTGGGCGGGTCGAGGACCCGGTGTGCCGCATGCTCATCGACCCCAACCTGGCCGCGGCTTCCCGTGAGGACGCAACCGGGACACGTTGGTGGTTCTGTTCCACCGCATGCCACGCCATGCACCCGACATGACTCACCCCACGACCCACCGCCACTTGCTGCCACCTCAATCCAACAGCGACCGGGTTGTCGCAGCAGTTGGGTGAGCCGGGTGGCGCAACTTCGCCAGTGCCCGCGACTCGATCTGCCTGACCCGCTCACTGCTCAGGCTCATCAGCACCCCGACCTCCGGCAGGGTGCGGCAGTCGCCCATCCGGTCGAGACCGAACCTGAGCATCACAGCCACCTGTTCCCTCGCGTCGAGGTGCGCGAGCAGTCGCGGGACCGCCCGTTTGAGATCGAGATCAAGGTCAACCGCCTCGGGACCAGCCGCTCCATCCGCTTGGCGGTCGGCGAGCACGACCGTCGAACCATCGTCGAGAGGGCCATCGAGGCTGGTTGTCGGCCGGCCCCAGGCCTCCACCTGCACCACCCGAGCGACGGTCCAACCCAACGCGCCGGCGACCTCCTCGTCGTCGTCCGAGGTCCTTACTGCCATCCTGTACTACTACACCACGTAGGACGTAGGCTCACCTGCACGATGGACCGTGCTCAACCACATTCGACGCAATTGCGGCGGCAACGATGATCGCGACCGTGGTCAGCGCCTTGCCGTCGCCATCCCAAGGGTCGATCGGCATCGGCCCCGTGCGCCTTCGCGCGTACGGCCTGTGCATCGCGGGTGGCGCCACCGCCGGTGTGCGCATCGCGATGATCCGATTCCGTCAGCGCGGTGGAGCCGCGGCCGTGGTGGAGTCGATCGCTTGGTGGGCAATCCCGGCCGGTCTCGTCGGGGCGCGGGTGTATCACGTGGCGACGGACTGGCGCACCTATCGGGGCCGGTGGCTGGACGCGTTGGCCATCTGGCAGGGCGGCCTCGGCATTTGGGGTGGTGTGGCGCTCGGCGCTGTTGTCGGGTGCGTCATCGCTCGCCGCAAGGGAGCGCCGGTCTTGGTCCTGCTCGACGTGGCGGCTCCGGCGATAGCGGTCGCGCAAGCCATCGGCCGATGGGGAAACTGGTTCAACCAGGAGCTGTTTGGCCGGCGGACGTCGGTGCCGCGGGCGTTGCGTATCGATGCCGCCTCCCGTATCGGCACATTGCGGATCAACGAGATCGTCGCCCCTGGTGTTGGCGGGATCGCTCTCGCCTTCGTCATCGCACTCGGCCGCGTCCGAGCTCGACCGGAACCAGCGGGGGCGCTGCCATGAGTTCGGTGGATCCGGCATCGGACCCTCCTGGTCGCCGTCGGCCCAAAGAAGCCGTCAACATCGAAGCCGCCTTCCGGCGGCGACCCCGCGGCAGGACCGTCATCGCGATCGGCCAGCTTCTCGCGGGCATCGCAGTGATCGTCGTGAACTATTGCGAAGAGCTCGGATGTCGCGTCCTGCCAGGAGGCCACA
>JAYUDU010000356.1:0-1578 GCA_043739605.1 Acidimicrobiales bacterium
GTCACCGGTCTGGGACTCCACGATGCGCTGTTCGCGGGCGATCTGCGCGGCGGCTGCCTGACGACGGGCGTCGGCTTGCTGCTGCGCGATGCGGGCCTCTTCCTCGTCGCTGCGCTGCGCAGGAGCGTGCGTACCGCCGACTCCCTGGGCGTCTGCCGCCTTCTTGGAAGCGATGAACCGACCCTCGTCGACCGCGTCAGCGATGACGCGGCACAACAGGTTGGCGGAGCGGATGGCATCGTCGTTGCCCGGGATCGGGAACTGGATGAGGTCGGGGTCGACGTTGGTGTCGACGATCGCGATGATCGGGATCTTCAGCCGGTTGGCCTCAGTGACGGCGATGGCCTCGGTCTTGGTGTCGATGATGAACACCGCATCCGGCTTGCTGCGCATGCCCTTGATGCCGCCCAGGTTGCGCTGCAGCTTCTCGAGCTCGCGCGTCTTCATGAGGGCTTCCTTCTTCGGCATCGCGTCGAAGTCCCCGACCGACTTCATGCGGTCGAGCTCGCGCATCTTGTCGACGCGCGTGAGGATCGTCGTGTAGTTGGTGAGCATGCCGCCGAGCCAGCGCTCGTTGATGTAGGGCATGCCGCAGGCCATCGCGTAGTTGGCGATGGGCTCCTTGGCCTGCTTCTTGGTGCCGATGAACAGCACCGTGCCGCCGTTGGCGACGGTCGTGCGGGCGAACTCGTAGGCGTCAGCCGAGCGCTGGAGCGTCTGCTTGAGGTCGAGGATGTAGATCCCGTTGCGCTCGCCGTAGATGAAGCGACGCATCTTTGGGTTCCAGCGCCTCGTCTGGTGGCCGAAGTGCACACCTGCTTCGAGGAGCTGCTTCATGGTGAGGACAGCCATGTGGATTTCTTCTTTCCGACGGTTTGGTTCTGGACCAGGGCCGCGCCGACGGACTGCCCACGACTGAGCGTCGAGGGAGGTGCGCCGACGACCGAGGGTGCCCGGGTGCCGTGCTTGAGATGCCGCAGACGGTCGCCCGCGGCGGACGAGAGGATAGTCGAGGCGGCGGCGCTGACCAACCCGAAGCCGGCGTCACCCCGCCGGACGGGCCTCGTCGGCGTCCGGGCCGCTCAGCCCTCAACGGCTTCGACGGCGATCGCGAACGCAGCGTCGAGCACGATGTCGCGCCTCGATCGACACGTCGGAGCTCGATCGCCGACCGCGAGCGCAACCTCGCGGGCAACATCGATGGACGCTGGAAGCGCACCGTGGGCGCCCAGCCCGACGCCAGGGGGGCCATCGACCACAACGGTTCGCGCCCCGGGCCACGCCGGCCGGGCACGGAGCGACGGCACGACGACGTCGGTCCGGCCCGCGATCGACGTGACTTGCAGTCGTGGCGGCGGCGTGGCCGCATCGAGGCGACGCAGGAACGTCGAACCTGGGGCAAGATCGGTGACCGATTGACTGGAGGGATCGACGGGAAGTGGCAACCGGTCGGCGATGCCCTCCGCGACGTGCATGCCCGGAACGATCCGTGCTGCGACGGCCAGCTGCGCGATGTCGGCGCCTCCGTGCGGGGTCGCGATGGTGATGAGGCGCTCGACGGGTGGCTCTGGCGGCGTG
>JAYUDU010000357.1:0-4434 GCA_043739605.1 Acidimicrobiales bacterium
GCGGCGGTCGTCCGCTACCGGCTCGCCACGCCGCACATCGCTCCGTGGGCGGCAGGCCTCAACATGTCCGCCATGCGCGCCGTCACTGCGCAGGCGGAACGTCTCGTCGGCCCGATCGTCGACGATTGGCATCCCGCGGCGATCCTGCTCACCGCCCGCACGCCAGGTCGATACGACCGGCGGTAGCGCTCAGCCGTCCAGGCGCCGCCGCGCCGCAGCCCGCGTCAGCGCAGCGCCGTAGCCACCAGCACGCGGCAGGAGCGCCGCAACCCGATCGACGGCCAGCGTCCGCCACGCGTGCTCCTCGAGGCACTCGGCGACATCCGCAGTGATCCACCACGCCTCGAGCCCGGCGAGATCGTCCAGCCGATGGAGCAGCGCCCCCACCGCGTCCGGCGGCGGGCGTTCGGCTCCAGCCGGTGTGGCCGCCATGGCGGCTACGAGCCTGGCTTGCACCTCGTACCTGGGCGCGCCCAGCGCAGCAGCGTCAGACGCGAGCGCGGTCGCGTCGAGGAACGCCTTGGGTGCCTCGCCCGCCGCAAGGGCAAACCGAGCCTCCAACAGTCGCAAACGAAGCGCAGCCCGCCACTGGAACGCATGCTCGACATCGGCGAGTGCGGCGACCTCGGCGAGGCGGGCGCGCGCGCCATCGAGATCGTCGACGAGCAGCCGTCCCGCCGCGAGATCGAGCAGCCCTTGGGTCCGGGGTTCGGCCTGATCGAGGCGCAGAGCCTCTGACAGCGCTTCGGCGTTGAGGTCGTCCGCCTCGGCGGCCTCGCCGAGGTTTCGTACGATCCAGCCGCGAAGGTTGAGGGGCCGCGGCGCCCACCGAGCGGCGTCCATGCGGGCCAGCTCTCGGGTGAGCTCGTCTGCGGTCGCCAACGCTTGGTCGGGGCGACCGACCATCGCCAAGGCCATCGTGCCTGCCATCAGCGCGTACGCGTTTGGGAACCGGTAGGCCGACAACCCGTGACCCTGTTCGTGGTGGACGAGCGGCAGGGCATCTTTTGGGCGTCCGGCCGCGACGTGCAGCCACGCCAGCCAGCCGCTCACCATTGGGTTCATCGGCTGTTCGTGGGCGGCCTTGGTCAGCCGCCTGTCGGCGCCTCTGACATCGCCAGTGGCGAGCGACACCCACCCGCCGAGTGCCAGGCAGCTACCTCTGAGCTCCGGATCGTTGGTCGAGGCCGCGCCGCGGTCCGCCTGGGCGAGCGCGTCATTGAAGTGCCGCTGAAGATGCGCGGCCCAGGCGCCCACCTCGAACGCCTCCGCTCCGGCTCCCAGGTGGACCGCTTCGGCGATGTCGATGCTCACCTCGCTGAAGCGACCAAGCATCGAGCCAACCCTGGCGCGCTCGATGCGAGCTTCGGCGGAGTCGTGGAGACAGATCGCTTCGTTCAGCATCGTCGCCGCGGCCGCAGGCGCGAACCTGGCGACTGCCCCTCGCGCCGCGCTGATCAACATGGCTGCCGCCAAGTCAGCGTCGCCCCCGAGTCGGGCATGGTGAGCGACGATGAGGGGGTCGGGCGTGGGCCGTCGGCTGAGGGCCCTGCCGGCATCGCGGTGGATGAGCGCGGTGCGCGTGGCGCCGACGGTCGACGCGAGGGCTTCGCGGATGAGGCCGTGGGTGAACTCGAAGACGTCATCCTCAACGAGCAGGCGGCGACGGACACCCTCCTCGAGATGATCAAGCAGGTCTGCGGTGGGTGCCCCCGTGACCTCGGCGAGCAGGTCGAGATCGACGGTCGGCCCGATCACTGCCGCAGTGCGAAGGGTCGCGGCGGCTTCGCCGGCACGCGCACACCGCCCAGCCACGGCGTGGCGAATCGTGTCTGGCATCTCCTCGGCGTCGTGCGCCGCCAGCTCCACCAAGAACAGGGGATGGCCCCCGCTCCGGCGGTGCAGCTCCACAGACCGTTCCTCCCCGACGATGACAGCGACATCAGCGAGGTCGAGCGGTGCCAGGTGAACGGTGGCTGCGCCGGGCACCGCGCCGCCTTCTTCCTCGCGACGCGCCGCGGCGACGAGGATCGGTGCATCTGCGAGTCGGCTCACGGACTGGCTGAGCCACGCGGCGGTTCCGGGCCCCGCGAGGTGCAGGTCGTCGATGATCAGGACCAGGGGTGCTCGCTCGGCTTCGCGTCGCAGCACGCTCGTCACTGCGGCGAACATGAGCGCTTCACCCGTGCCTGGGTCTGTGATCGCGGCGAGGTTTGGGAGGGTGGTGGCCTCGGTCTGCACGCCGAGGAGCGGGCCGAGCACCGCGGCATCGGCTCGCAGCACCTGCTCCGCTGCTTGGGCGGTCGGACCATGTCTTCGGACCAGTTCGGCGATCGCGTCGAAGAGGGGCTGGATCGGGCGGGTCCTGCCAAGCTCCTCCCCGCCGACGCGAACGACGGTGATGCCAGACGACTGCGCGGTCGCGTCGAGCGCAGACAGGACCGTCGACTTGCCGATGCCGGCCTCGCCTTCGACGACGACGACGGTGCCATGGCCGGAGCGCGCGTCTGCGAGCATCGTCCAGAGGCGCTTCATCGCCTCGTCGCGGCCTGGGGGCGCGAGGGCGCTCCACTCGGTCATGGGGGTCGGGATCGACGCAGACACGTCGCCGGCCATGAGGATGGCGTGGTGGATCGCCTCGGTCTCGGGAGACGGGCTGACGCCGAGCTGGTCGGAGAGTCGTGCGCGCACCTCCGCATACGCGCCGAGCGCCGAACCAGGGCGCCCGGCCCGGTTGAGCGCCTCCATCAGCACTCCGAGCGCGGCCTCGTCGAATGGATCGCTGTCCAAGGCCAGCTGTGCCAACGAAGCCGCCTCGTTGGCATCGCCGGCGATGAGCGCGGCACGCGCGGCGGCGTGGTGCAGCCGAGCCACGATTCGATCGACCCGCAGCCGGTCGGCGTGGGCCCACCATGCGTCCGGCTCGTCAGCGAGGAGGCGTCCCCGGACGAGCGCGAGTCCCGCCGTGGCCGCGGCGCGAGCCGCGCCGATCGAGCCGGTGCTGAAGCGCTGCTCCGATTGCTTCGCGTACTCGTCGATCGCGTCGACGTCGCACCAGGCGAGGGCGAGCGCATAGCCGGCATCGCTGCGGCGGATCGACGCGGAGTCGAACGCCTTGCGGAGCCGGCTGACGTGGACGGAGATCTGGTCGGCCGCGCGGGTGGGAGGATCGCCGGCCCACAGGCACTCGGTGAGGCGTTCGACGCTGACCGGGCGACCACCGTTGAGGGCAAGCACCTTGAGGAGCGTGCGGGCCTGACGCCGGCCGAGGGCGGTCGGGTCGCATCCGTCCACGGCGAGCTCGCCGAGCAACCGAACCCGCAGTCCTGGCATGGTCGCCTCAGCCCTGTTCAGTTCTCGAGCGTCTGCGGTGGGCTCTCGCCGAATCTCGCTTTGCACTCGACCGCGAAGCGCCCAGGCGGCGCAATGGCGCGCAAGCGCAAAAACGGGCGGAGCGCCGGAGCCGGGGCCGCGCCCGCTCCGTAACGCGGCTCGTGTCGATCTTGGTGAGCATGTCCAGCGCCGCCGACCGGCCCGAGGCGACATCCGACCACCCAACTCGTCGTCATGAGGCCAACGTAGCGGAATGCGCTTTAGTGTTTGCGAGAACGGCTGAGCAGCCGTGGATAGTCGCTGCTGCGATCGGTGGATCGAGCGTGAACTTTCGACACATCACGCGTCTTCAGCGTGCCTTCAGGTGCGCCAAGGCATCGTTCCCGACCGCCGGCAGGGTGCCGTCGAGGAGGAACGCCGATATGTCCGATGTCAGAGTTCGGTCACGCGCCGTAGAGTTGCTGAACAAGGTCCCCGAGGTCACCATCTGGTTCTGGGTCATCAAGATCCTGTGCACCACGGTCGGCGAGAGCTTCGCGGACTACATCAACATGAAGCTCGGGGTCGGCCTGGAGCTGACATCGGTCCTGTTCACCGTCGTGCTCGTCGTCGTGCTCGGCGTGCAGCTGCGGACGCGGAAGTACACGCCATTCGCCTATTGGCTCACCGTCGTCGTGCTCAGCGTCACCGGCACCCTTTACACCGACATCCTCACCGACGACCTCCACCTCCCCCTCTGGATCAGCACGAGCGTGTTTGGGGCGGCCCTCGCCGCCGTCTTCGGGATCTGGTACTCCCGGGAGCGGACGCTCTCGATCCACAGCATCGCCACCCTCCCCAGGGAACTGTTCTACTGGCTGGCCATCCTCGTCACGTTCGCCCTCGGAACGGCTTCGGGCGACTGGACGCTTGAGCTGACGGGCTGGGCCCCCGGCAAGGCGGTCCTGCTCCCGGCCGTGTTGATCGGGGCGATCGTCGTGGGCTGGCGCCTCGGCGCCAACGCCGTGCTGTCGTTCTGGCTCGCCTACATCCTCACCCGCCCGCTGGGTGCGAACCTCGGCGATTGGCTGGCCCTCTCTCCGGCCGAGCACGGCCTCGGGC
>JAYUDU010000358.1:0-1572 GCA_043739605.1 Acidimicrobiales bacterium
TGAACGGTGGCCCTTTCGGCCTTGGGTCGTGCTACGATCGGTGGTGCCGTCGCGGGTCTCCCGGCCGTCACTTCCCTGGTGCTCGTTGCCCGCAGGTTAGCTTGGCCCGAGAGGTCGTGGCCCCATCATTGGCGACGCGCGGGGCCGTGTCAACACGGTGCCGCGTCGGTCCCGTCGGGGAGACTACCTGCTTCCCCGGTCCCCCTCTCGGCTCGCGGCGGCGCGACCTCTTCCCACGTCCCTCGGGGGTCCACGCCATGAACGACCCGCTCCCCGCCCAGCCCGACGCCGCCCTGCACATCGTCCACCCCCATGCCGCAGCCGTCGACGTCCACTCCGACACCCACGTCGCCTGCGTCGGACCTAATCAGGTCCGCACCTTCGGGGCCTACTCCGCCGACTTGCGCACCTTGGCCGATTGGTTCGCCGAAGCCGGCGTCGCCACCGTCGTGCTCGAATCCACGGGCGTTTACTGGATCCCGCTCTTTGAACTCTTGGAGGCACGCGGCTTCGAGGTCTTCCTGATCGAGCCCAGCCAGGCCAGCCACTGCGGTGCCCGGCCCAAGACCGACGTGCTCGACTGCCAGTGGCTGCAACGGTTGCACACGTATGGGCTCCTGCGACCGTCGTTCCGACCGCCCGACGCGGTGCTCGCCCTGCGCGGCTACGGGCGGCAACGGCAGATGCTGGTGCGCTACGCCTCGCACCACGTCCAACATATGCAGAAGGCATTGGAACAAATGAACGTCAAGCTCACCGAGGTCGTCAGCAGCATCGTCGGCGCGACCGGCACGGCGATCATCGCCGCGATCCTGGCGGGCGAGCGCGACGCCGCGAAGCTGGCCAAGCTGCGGCACGAGAAGTGCGCTCGATCCGAGGAGGAGATCGCCTTGGCGCTGGAGGGGACGTGGCGACCCGAGCACCTCTTCGCCTTGCGGCAGGCGTTCGAGCTGTACCGATATCTTCACATCCAGATCGACGACTGCGACCAGCAGATCGCCGCGGAGTTGGACCGCCTGCCCGACCGATCGGGCGGCGCGGAGGCCGCGTCGAAGCCGCGCCGCCGGGGCCGCAAGCCCAACGACGCGCGGTTCGACGCCGTGGCGAAGGTGGCGCGAGCCATCGGCGTCGACGTGGCGGCCATCGAGGGGATCGACGCGGCGACGGCCCTGGTGATCCTCGCCGAGATCGGCGTCGACGTCGCACGCTTCCCCAGCGAGAAGCACTTCGCCAGTTGGCTGGGGTTGTGCCCGCGAACGTCGCGGAGCAACCAGACGGAGAAGCGTCGCACGCCGCGCAAGGGCAAGAACCGGGTGGCGCAAGCGCTGCGGATGGCGGCGCAAGCGGTGGGCCGGACGCAGACGGCGTTGGGCCAATTCTACCGGCGGATCAAGAGCCGGATCGGCGGCCGAGGGGCGATCACAGCGACGGCGCACAAGCTGGCGAGGCTGGTGTACCGGATGCTGAAGCACGGCACCGAGTACGTCACGCAATCGCTGGCGGAGTACGAGGCGCAAATCCGCGAGAAGCTGGAGCAGAGCCTGCGTCGCAAGGCCCAGGCGCTGGGTTACG
>JAYUDU010000359.1:0-10989 GCA_043739605.1 Acidimicrobiales bacterium
CCGGCCCGCCCGTCAGTTCCTGCCCTAGGGGCGATGGGCAGGATCCCGACGAGGAGAAACCATAGCCGCTTGCACGGGGGTGTGTTGCATCCTCGGACCGATTCGCCAGATTTCTTGACGCGGCGGCGTTGGCAGCCGTCCCTGGATCGGCCAAGATCGTCAGATGGACCTGCTCTACCCAGCTGATGCCGAGGCGTTCCGTGCCGAGATCCGAGCGTGGCTCGAGGCCAACCTTCCCGAAGGATGGTTCGAGGACGGGTTCGAGCTGACCGGCGACGGGCGAGCGGAGTTCAACGCGTCGTGGATCAAGAAGCTCTTCGACGGTGGCTGGATCTGCGCCACGTGGCCGACGGAGTACGGAGGCAAGGGCCTCAGCACGATGGAGGGCGTCGTGCTGTCAGAGGAGTTCGCGCGGGCCGGTGCGCCGATGCGCGCCGACTTCTTCGGTGACACGCTCGTCGGGCCCACGATCCTCCAATGGGGAACCGAGGAGCAGAAGAAGAAGTTCTTGCCGCAGATCCTGTCCGGCCAGATCGCCTGGTGCCAGGGCTTCTCGGAGCCGGACGCGGGTTCGGACCTGGCGAGCCTCAAGACCAAGGCGGTGCTTGATGGCGACGAGTGGGTCATCAATGGCCAGAAGATCTGGACGACGCAGGGCCAGCACGCCGACTACGTGTTCCTGCTGGCCCGCACGGACCCCGATGCCCCCAAGCACGCCGGCATCAGCTATCTCCTCGTGCCGATGCATCAGCCCGGCGTCGAGGTTCGTCCGATCGTGCAGCCCGACGGCACCGCCGAGTTCAATGAAGTCTTCTTCACCGACGCCAAGTGTCCGAAGGAGTCCGTCGTCGGAGGCGTCAACAACGGGTGGAGCGTCGCCATGACGACCCTGGGCTTTGAGCGTGGGCTCTCGGCAACGACCAGCCACCGCCGATTCCAGAAGGAGCTCGACACGATCATCGAGACGGCCAGAGCCAACGGCAAGCTGGCCGACCCACGCGTGCGCCAGCGCATCGCGAGGGCGCATTCCAAGGTCAAGATCATGGAGATCAACGGCCTGCGCAGCCTCACCTCGATCTTGCATCCAGACCTGTCTGCGGCACAGAAGTACGGCGTCGCGGCGCTTGGTGCGGTCAACAAGATGTACTGGTCCGAGTACCACCGCGACGTCATGGAGCTGGCCATGGACATCCTCGGCATGGATGGTCAGGTCCTCACCGGTACCGACGGCGACGTCGCGGCGTCTGGTGTCCCACGGAGTCGCGGCAGGGTCGACTATCCGGTGTCGCCGCTGCAGGCGCAGTTCTTCTTCAGTCGCTCTGAGACCATCTGGGGTGGCGCCGCGGAGATCCAGCGCAACATCGTCGGCGAACGCGTCCTCGGTCTTCCAAAGGAACCAAAAGGGGGTTGACAACCTCCGGGGCAAAGGCGCACGATGCGGGTCACGGTGTGACCGACGCCACCTGAGAAACCCAAGCAACCGCTGCTTGTCTGGCTCAATGGCGACGCCGATCACCCGCTCTTCAAAGGCATTGGCGAGCGCTCAAAGTGGCGCGAGGCACAAAGATGAGGAGGGGGAAACGATGTCATCGACCATCTGGAGCGCCAAGAGGGCTCCGCCCGGCTGACCTGCCGGGGGAGCGCACGGCTCCAAGGCCCAGCAGCAACGGCGCCGACCTGGCGCACAGCCGTCCACCGAGCAGGTATGAGGCCCGATCAGTCGACCGCCACGAGCGGTCCGGACGCGAGAGCGGCCTCCTCACCCTAATGCCGGAACGGCGCCGACCCCAGGTCAGCGTCCCATCAAACGAGGAGAGGGTGGCCAGTCGGGCCACCCTCTCCTCGCGTCTATCCGCAGCCGCCCTCCGCAGTCGTCGTGGGTCAGGCCGCGTCGCCGCGAGTGCTGGCGAGCGCATGCGGGTCGAGGTCCTCGCCAGACCGGCGTCCGATGCGTCAGGCTGCGATGGTGACCATCCGTCGCTCGTTGACGCCCGCTCAGCTGAGGGCATTCATCGAGGAGCTCACTGGCCTCGTCGGCTCGGAGCACGTACTCGTCGATGAGGACGTCGCCGCCGGCTACCTCGTCGACTGGACGGGACGGTTCGGTGGTCCGGCTGTCGCAGTGGTGCGCCCCGCCAACCGTGACGAGGTGGTGTCGGTGGTCCTCGCCTGCGCGGCGGCAGCCGTCGACATCGTCACGCAGGGCGGCAACACTGGGCTCGTCGGCGGCGGTGTGCCTCGACGCCCGGAGGCGGACGTCGGGCCCGTCGTCGTGTTGTCAACCCGCCGCCTCGACCTCATTGGCGACATCGACGGTGCGGCCCGCAACGTGCTCGTTGGTGCCGGCGCCACGCTCGCGGCCGTCCAATCGGCCGCCCGCGTCTATGGGTTCGATGTCGGGGTCGACCTCGGCGCCCGTGACGGAGCGACGATCGGCGGCATGGTGGCCACCAATGCCGGCGGCATCCATGTGGTGGCCCACGGCACGATGCGCGCCCAGGTCGCCGGCATCGAAGCCGTCATGGCGAACGGCGCAGTGGTGTCGCGATTGGCGGGACTCGACAAGGATGCCGCGGGCTACGACCTTCCCGGACTGCTGTGCGGCAGCGAGGGCACGCTGGGCATCATCACCGCCATTCGCTTGCGGCTCGTGGACCGGCCGGCGGCGCGGGTGACCGCGCTGTTGGGCGTCGCCACCACCAACGACGCGGTGGCAGTTCTCGGCCGCCTGCGCGCCGCGCTCCCTGGCCTCGAGGCCGTCGAGGCATGTTGGGCCGACGGACTCTGGCTCGTGCGCGACGCGCTCGGCGTTGCGCTGCCCCTCGATGCCGCCACGCCTGTCGTCCTTACGATAGAGGTCGGCGCTCCAGCGTCTGGCGCGCCGCGCCTGCTTGATGAGGTCTCCGAAGCCGTGCTGGCGTGCCCGGAAGTCATCGGTTCTGCCGCCGCCAGCGACGCGGCGGGCAGAGCCCGGCTGTGGGCGCTGCGGGAGCGCCACACCGAGGCCATCCAGACGTTGGGAGTGCCCCACAAGCTGGACGTCGGTGTGCCGGTGGCGCGGTTGGCGTCGTTCGAAGCGGCGGTGCGCGCTCGGGTCGCAGATGTCGCGCCCGCGGCGACCTGCGTCGTGTTCGGCCACCTCGGAGACGGCAACCTGCACGTCAACATCGTCGGCCCGCCGGATGACGACGAGGCGGTTGACGCCGCCGTTCTCGACGTCGTCGCCGCCCACGGTGGCACCGTCAGCGCAGAGCACGGCATCGGGGTCGCCAAGACGGCTTGGCTCTGTTTGTGTCGTGACGCGGCAGACATCGCCGCGATGCGTGCCATCAAGCAGGCCCTCGATCCGATTGGCCTGCTGAATCCGGGTGTCATTTTCGAGTGATCCGCTCGGTGACGAAGTCGGTGACCGCTCTGGCGAGGTGTTCGTAGGGCTCGCCGGCGCGGCGCCTGCGGACCACCTCCCGGCCCTCGGCCGCCAGTCGCACGCCGACCTGATGGGGGTGTGACCAGCGCGCCAGCAGCATGAGCGTGTCGCGAACGTGCCGGTACTCTGCGGGTGCGTCGAAGGGTGCGCGGGGTTGGGCGACGACGGCCCCCCAGACCTGTCCGACGAGCCACCCTGCCCTCCTCGCCCGCAAGCCGAGGTCGACCTCCTCGCACGTCGAGAAGGCTTCATCGAACAAGCCGATGTCTTCAAGGCAGCCGCGACGGACGGCCATCAGACCACCGTTGGGATACTCCGCTGGCGCCCAATCGCCGTGGCGATGGGCTGCGACCATGACGCCGCCGGCGCAGGGATCGACCACAGGGACGGCGTCTCTTCCCGTCTCGGCGCAGACGATGCCGGTCCGATGCCCACGGGTCTCCGCAACGTCGATCATGTGGTCGATGCAGCCGCGCCCGATCTCTGGCTCATCCCGACACACCACGACCCAGCCGCCCCATACGTCCTGCGGCGCAGACAGGAAGCGTCGCAGCCCTACGTTGGTCGCGCTGGCAAAGGTGGCGCCGATCTGGCCATGCACGACCTCTGCGTCTGGGCCGAGTCCGGCGCGCAGCAGTGCGATGGCGGACGCGGGCGACGCCGTGTCGACGACGACGATGCGCAGGGGGCGGGTGGTGGCGCAACGCACGGCCGCGGCGGTGCGCGCGCAGGCGCCGGGCTGGTTGCGGTGCACGATGACCGCAGTCACGGCGTCATGTGCCTCGGTCGGGACGCTACCCGGCGTTGGCCGCTGGACGCGTGCGCGGCGGCGCCACGGGAACAGCCAGCGCACCATCGTCTGTGGACCGTAGCGGTGGCCCGGGTGGGCTCAGGCGGCGAGGACTTCGATGAGGGCGGCGCCGTATGCCTCGGCGCGCGCTCTGCCGAAGCCGGGGACCAGGGCGAGATCTGCGATCGTGCGCGGCCGGAACCGGAGCACCGCGCTGAGCGCAGCGTCGGGGAGCACGGTCGAGGGAGCCAGGCCTGCCGCTCTGGCGCGGGCGGCGCGCCACGTCCGGAGTCGATCTGCGAGGGGGTCTCGTCGAGGGGCGAGAGCCGCCCGGATGGCGCGTATCTCTGCGGTCGGCCCGACTGGCACCTCGACGTGCCCAGCCGAAGCGGCGACGGCATCCGCGAGCCACGGCGACGCGTCGCCGACGTAGGTGCACGAGGTCGTCTCGCGCGCTCGGGTGAGCGCTACGTACAGCAAGCGCCGCTCCTCGTCCTCCTCGGCTGGATGCAGGTTGCGCCCCATCGGCACGAGTCGGGCCTCGACGCCGATGAGGTGGACGTGGTCCCACTCAAGGCCCTTGGCCCGGTGGAACGTGAGCAGGTCGACCGCGTCGCCGGCCTCCATCGGCTCGCCGCCTCGGGCGCGAACGGTGCCGTCGAGCCACGCGAGGAAGCCATCGAGGGTGCCCGCCGGGGTGACCGTCGCGTACTCCTCGGCGAGGGACACCAACGCGTGGAGGCTGCGGCGAGCTCCGACGCCGAGCTCTGGATTTCCGAGCGCCTCTGCGGCGATCTCCTTGAGCACGGACCGAACGATGGGCGCGCGCACCTCGGGCGGTCGCAACTGCAAGACATCGAGGGCGGTCTTGACCGTGGGTCGGTCGAGGAGGTTGCGGCGGTCCCGGACGGGGATGCCGTCGCGTTCGCACACCGCAGCGACCTCATCGAGGCGGGCGTTGGTGCGGGCCAGCACAGCCAACCGAGACCAGCTGCGCCCCTCCGCGTGCGCGGCGCGGAGGCTCCATGCGACGGCGCCTGCCTCGTCTGCGCCGAGGTCAAACGGCGTGGCCGTGACCGAGGGGCGCACCGTCGCTCTCGGGGCGTCTGCTGTGACAGAAGCGGCGTCCGGCAGCTGGGCATCTCGCACCGCTCTCGCCGCGGCGACGGCGCCGGTCGGGCAGCGATGCGTGCGCCGCATCGTCACCATCTGGGCGCCGGGCATGGCATCTGGCAGGCGTCGGAGCAGGCGCGGGTCGCTGCCGGCAAACCCATAGACCGCCTGGTCGGGGTCGCCGACGACGAACAGGTCGGCGTCGCTCACATCGTCGGGCACGAGCGCACGAACGAGGCGGAACGCCGCCCGACCGAGATCCTGGAACTCGTCAACGAAGAGGTGTCGGTGGGTCCACTGGAGGGCATCGGCGAGCTGTCGGTCGTCGGCGAGCCGGGCCGCGAGCGCGGGGATGAGGTCGTCGACGTCGAGAACGTGGCGCTTCGCCTTCTCAAGCTCGTACGCGCTGTACACCTCGGCGACGAGCTGCCTCGCATCGTCGCCCCATCCTTCGAGGCGGCGGGCGCGTGCCGACCCCATCGCATACGTGTCCGCGCCGATGGCCCGCGATTTTGCCCATGCGATCTCGGCAGCAACCGCCCGTGGGCCCGGCAGTCGCAAGCTTCCTCGCTCATCGGTTGACCCGAGCGCCTGCACGATGGGGGCGAGGATGCGCAGCGGATACGCACCGGTGCCCCACGGCCGCTCGCCCCGCGCCACCCACACCTGTTGCAGCGTGGAGGCGGCCAGTGCGTGCAGCGTGGTAGCGGTTGGGGCGGCCGGCCCCCGCAGGCCCGCGGTGCCCAAACGCGAACGGAGCTCTGCTGCGGCGCGACGGGTGAAGGTGACGACGGTTGTGCGGGCAGGGTCTGCGTAGCCGGTGGCGATGCGGTGGGCGACTCGGGTGGTGAGGACCCTGGTCTTGCCGGAGCCAGGCCCTGCGAGCACCGCGACGACGGGCGCATCGAGCAGGACGATGTGCCGCTGCTCCTCGGTCAGTCCATCGAGCAGACGGTCAGCGTCGTCGGTGGGACGACACACGGCTGCGCTTGCGGGGTGCAGCCCACCTCCGATCTGCATGCGCGGACGCTACCGAACGTGCGGCGACCGACGGTGGATGCTGTGCTCTGGCCTCAGCTCGGATGCGTCACGCTCGCGATGCGTTCGCTCGGGACGAGGAGGATTCCTGCGGCGACCAGATCGTTGGTGTGATCCGCGGTCTCGTCGAGCCATGTCTGCATCACCTCGACGGCATCGCCGCCAAGAATCGGGGCGCGCCGCGTCGCGCCGCTGGCGGCCGCAGAGAACCGGTACGGACTCTGGACCACCGACCGCGTGCCGAGGTCTGCGATGAGGCCGCGGGCGACGGCTTGTGGGGACCGCACGGCTGCCCGTGTGGTTCGCGGCTCACCCCACGCGACACCGGCGCGGTCGAGGGCCCCCCGAAGGGAGTCCGAGCTGCGGGGCGTAGCGAACCACGCGGTCAGCGCGGCGAAGCGGTGCGCGACCTTTTCATCGAACGACGCACCGAACGGAGTCGGATCCACGAGACCTTCGTTGGCGCTCAGCACCCGCCAGATGAAGCGGAGCTCTCCCGCGGTCACGATTGGCCCATCCGGGGTTGTCCAGACATGTCCGCCGAGCCGGACCAGCGGCGACTCGTCGACTGCGTGGTGGGCGTAGTCGTCGGTCATGACCAGCGCGTCGAGCATGGCGAGGTCGATGTGTTGGCCGGTGCCGGTGCGCTCGCGCAGCGAAAGGGCGGCAAGGACCGCGATGAGGCCGTGCAGCCCAGCGTAGGTGTCTGCATAGCTCATGATCGGATCGACCGCGGTGCGCCCATCGAGGCTCGATTGTCGCTCCACCAGACCGGCCTCGGCCTGGACGATTGGGGCGTAGGCGGGGCGGTCGCGGTCTGGGCCGGTGGCCCCAAATCCAGAGATGGAGAGCACGACGAGTCGAGGGTTTGCGGCCATGAGCACATCGGGACCTGCGCCCAATCGGCTCAGCACCCCGGGGCGGAAGTTCTCGATGACGACGTCTGCCGCGGCCGCGAGCCTGACAAACACCTCGGCTGCCCCCCGCGCTTTGAGGTCGAGGCAGATCCCTCGCTTCCCTGCGTTCTGTTGCTCGAAGAAGCCGCTGCGACCGTCGACCTGCATGCCCCAGATGCGCGTGACGTCCCCCTCTGGAGGCTCAAGCTTCACCACGTCTGCGCCGAGGTCGGCGAGGATGCGGCCCGCGAACGGGCCGCTGAGCACTCGCGAGCAGTCGAGGACGCGGAGCCCCGCCATCGGGCGGGGGAGAAGGTCAGAGGCGGCGTCGGGGGGCGAGGGCGACATCGAGCGGATCCTGCCACCGGCGCACCCTGGGGCACGAGGTCGCCGTACAGTCCGTGCCTCATGGAGCTCACAGCAGCCATCCGCGCCCGGCGCATGGTGCGACGGTTCGACGACCGCTCGGTCGACGCGACGCTCATCGATGGTTTGGTCGACCTCGCCGTTCGAGCGCCGTCTGCGGGCAACACCCAAGGGTGGCAGCTGCTCGTCCTCGAGGGCCAGGACGACCGCGACCGGTTCTGGGGAGCGGTGCGCGATCCGGCATGGGAGGACGCCGCGGGATCGACGCGATGGCACGTGCGCCAGGCGCCCGTCGTGATCGTGCCGTTCGCCGATGAGACTGCGTATCTTGAGCGCTACGCCCAACCCGACAAGGCGTACTCGTCGCTCTCCTCGCGCGGCGCCTGGCCGGCGCCGTACTGGTTGACCGACACGGCGATGGCGACGCAGAACCTCCTGCTCGGAGCGACCGACGTCGGCCTCGGTGCGGTGTTCTTCGCCATCACGCATGGGCTCGATGCCATGCGGGCCGCCTTCGACGTCCCGCCCCGGCTGGTGCCGATCGGCGCCGTCGCGTTGGGGTGGCCGGCGGCGACCCAGGTCCGATCCCCGAGCCTCGCTCGCGGCCGCCGACCGGTCGCCGACGTCGTGCACCGTGGCGGGTTCGGGCCCCAGACGTGACGTCTGGCACATTCCGCCGCGGAGCGTGCTTGCAAGAGTTCGCATCTGCCACACTGGTTGCATGCGAGTCGTCCGAAGCTTTGCCTTCGTCGACCTGAACGGCTTCACGGCGTTCACGGGCAAACACGGCGACGAGCACGCGGTAGAGGTGCTGTCCGCGTTTCGCTCGCTCGTGCGCGAGGTGTCGTCCCGCCACGGCGTGCGCGTCGCCAAGTGGCTCGGCGACGGTGCCATGTTCGTCTCCGTCGAGATCGCTCCGCTGCTCGATGCGATGGTCGAGGTGCTCGGTACCTGGGAGGAGGCCGGCTGGCCGCTGCGCCTGCGCGCCGGGTTCGCCTCGGGAGCAGTCATCCTCTTCGAGGGCGACGACCACATCGGCACGCCGGTCAACCTGGCGTCCCGTCTGTGCGATGCCGCAGAAGCTGGCACGGTGCTCATGGCCGTCGATCCAGCGGGGGCGCCCGACGTGCCCGGTGGTGCGACGGTCAGTGAATCGCGCATGACCCTCCTGCCCGGCTTCGCGACGCCGGTGGCCACCACCCGCTTGGTCCCCCGGGACATCTCGGCGAGCCGCGCCACGGCCTGAACCGCCGAGGCGGGTACGGGCGTCGCAACTAGAGTCGCAACTAGAGTGACGTTTTACAACTACAGTTGCGTCTCTCGGTCGCAGGAGGAGGAACGCGCGTGCACATCGCAGATCCCCTACGCAGCGTCATCCCGTCGCTTGATGGCACCGTCTACAGCGCCCTGTTGCGTTCGACGGCGCCGATGACAGTCTCCGAGGTCTGGCACCTCGGAGGGGCGGGAACGCGTTCGGGCGTCGACAAGGTTCTCCGGCGCCTCGACGCGCAAGGACTCGCGCGGGCACAGGGGCGGCCGCCGCGCTACGTCCTCAACCGTGACCATGTGGCATTCGATGGGCTCTCGGCCCTGGGAACCATGCGAAGCACCGTGTTGCATCGCCTGCGCGACCTGTCGGAGGACAAGGACCTCGCGCTCTTCGGGCTCTTCGGTTCGTTCGCCCGAGGCGATGGGGACGCTGAGAGCGACATCGATGTCCTCCTCGTGCACTCCGATCCGGCCGCAGCTGAGCGGTTCGTCGCAGAGCTCGTTCCCCGCCTTGAGGGGTGGACGGGAAACGAGGTGCAGGTCGTCTCGTACACGCCGTCAGAGCTCGCCGATGTCGTCGGCCTCGGCGAGCCGGTCGTTGCATCCTGGAGGGAAGAGCTCCTCCTCATCGCTGGCGACGTCGGGCTGTTGGCGACCGCGGCGCACGTCTGATGGCCCGGGTGACCGGGAGGACCTCGCCATGTACGAGCGCGGACGCCAGGTCTCGGCTCGCGCAAGCAAGGGCGTTCCTGGCGACGGCCGAGGTGGTTGTGCACGAGGAGGAGCCAGGAATGACGGGCGTCGCGGCCGCGCTCGCCGTCCTTGCCGGCGTCGCGGCTTCCGACGCTGCGTGTTGCGCTGCGGTGAAGTTCCGGCCGCGCGGTCAAGCGCATCGTGAGGCGGTCAAGGTGGTGGAGGCGATCAGCCTGGAAGGTCCTGCCATGGCCAAGGAGCTGGAGCGGCTGCTCTCGGCGAAGGACCAGGCCCACTACGGCCTGCACGCGCTGCCCAAGCCGAAGGCGCTGCCACTGCTTGCCGCAGCGTCGCGCCTCGTGGATCTCGCGAGCGCCGTCGTGGCCCGCTACCCGTGAACCGCGAAGGCGGGTGCGGTCGTGATGTCACAACCGCAGGTCCTGCGGCGTCAGACAAGACATGCCACATGCGGACACCGAGATCACACAGCACGCCGCAGTCAGTGCGGTCGATGACCTCGGCGGCGCGTTCGACGTGCACCTGGGTGCGGCGGACGAGCGCTCGTGCGTGCGGGCGGGAGCGGTGATCCTGGCCAACGGATCGCCGGCGGCGGCTGCGGCTCTGCTCGGCGCGGAGGCTCCGTGGAGCGACCCCGGCCCGGCGACGACGGCTGCGTGCCTCGACCTCGCGCTGCGTCGCCATCCCGCCCAACCCCTCGTCCTCGGCCTCGACGCGCCCGTGTACCTCTCGGTCCACAACCCTCCAGCCAAGCTTGGTCCGGCGGGCACGTTCGTCGTGCACGCCATGCGCTACGGCGCGCGTTCGGCAGAGCAGGACCGCCCGGCGCTCGACGCGCTCGTTGCCCGGGGTGGCATTCGAGTTGGCGACATCATTGATTGCCGTTTCCTCGCCCGGATGGTGGTGTCCCAGGGAACACCCCTCGCCGGTCGGGGCATGGCCGGCCGTCCCGGTCACGTCATCGACCAGCACCCGGGCCTCTTCATCGCCGGTGATTGGGTCGGCCCGCACGGCCTCTTGGCCGACGCCGCGATGGCGAGCGGACGGTCCGCAGCGCTGGCCGGCGTCGCGGTTGCGGCCACGACGCGCACCGCCGTCGGGTAGGCAACGGAGGTGTCTTCTGCGGCTGGCTCCATCGATGGGGCGACGCGCATGTTCATGGCCGAGCGCCCCCGGCTGCTCGGCCTGGCCTACCGGATGCTCGGCTCCATGGCCGACGCGGACGACGTGGCCCAGGATGCGTGGCTGCGATGGTCGACGGTGGACCACGAGACGATCGTCAACGCCGCGGCGTGGCTCACGACCACCACGACGCGGCTGGCGCTCGATCGGGCGCGAAGCCTCGGTCGCCGCGGCAGCGCTCGGCCGCAGCGAGGAGG
>JAYUDU010000360.1:0-1568 GCA_043739605.1 Acidimicrobiales bacterium
CATCGAGGATCTGCGTGCGGCGGCCGCGGTGCTCGATGGCCGATCCGTCAAGAGCGGGCTCCGCATGCTCGTCGTGCCGGGGTCGGGCCTCGTGAAGGAGCAGGCAGAGGCCGAGGGGCTGCACACCATCTTCACGTCGGCCGGCGCGGAGTGGCGCGAGCCGGGCTGCTCGATGTGCCTGGCGATGAACCCCGACAAGCTCACCGTCGGTGAGCGTGCGGCAAGCACCTCGAACCGCAACTTCGAGGGCCGTCAGGGCCGGGGCGGCCGCACCCACCTCGTCTCCCCCGCCGTCGCCGCAGCCACCGCCGTCGCCGGCACCCTCGCCGCCCCGTCGGATCTGAACTGACGAGTACGAGAGCAGGATCTCCATGGAACCCGTTCGCAGCATCACCGGCATCGCCGTCCCCCTTCGACGCTCAGACGTCGACACCGACCAGATCATCCCGTCCGACTGGCTCAAGCGCGTCGAGCGCACCGGGTTCGGCGCCGGCCTCTTCGCGGAATGGCGCGAAGAGCCAGGCTTCGTGCTCAACGAGCCAGACCGAGCGAGCGCCAACATCCTCATCGCGGGCGCCAACTTCGGCGTCGGCTCCAGTCGCGAGCACGCGGTGTGGGCCCTCGTCGACTACGGGTTCGAGGCCGTCATCAGCCCGCGGTTTGGCGACATCTTCCGCAACAACTCGACCAAGGCCGGACTCGTGCCCGTGGTCTTGGAGGCAGAGGCGGCCGAACGATTGCTGACGGCGGTCGAGGACGACCCGACGCTAGAGGTGACCGTCGACATCGAGCGCCTCGTCGTCGAAGCACCCAAGATCGGCTTCGCGGAGTCGTTCCCGCTCGATCCCTTCACGCAGATGCGCATCCTCGAAGGGCTCGACGACATAGGCCTGACCCTTCGCCACGAGGCGGACATCACCGCGTTCGAGGCCACCCGCCCGGTGTGGATGCCGACAAACCCCGCCTGAGCCACCACCGGGGAGTGGGCGACAGCGCAAGATCTGCCCCTTCGGACCTTCCCCTTCCCAAGCCGCTGGCGTACCCTGTCCGCATGGGTCAGCTCGTCGTCGGCACCGCGATGATGTCATGCACGATGGGCGTCGCTCCGGCGTCGCTCACCGTCTTGCCAACCGCGATGGTGATGGCTGGCAACCAGCCCGCGGCAACGATCATGGACCAGATCCCCATGATGAACATCGCAACGTTCGGGATGTGCCAGTCACCATCCAACCCCGTGGTCATCGCCGCGACGTCGGCTGCGCTTGGCGTGCTGACGCCGATGCCGTGCATTCCAGCGGTCACCGCACCGTGGACGCCGGGCGCCGCGCAGACGATGATCGCTAACAAACCTGCGCTCACCACCGACTCGACGTGCATGTGCATGTGGGCGGGGACGATCAGCATCAGCGCATCGCCAGCCTCGGCCACCGTCACCGTCAAGTAGCGCGCCCGGTGGCGCGCTCAGCGCTGACGCGCCACCGCGCCGAGGACTGCCTTGATGGCCGCGGTGATGGTGTTGGGGTCCATGCCAACACCCCATCGCGTTCCCTCGTCGCCGACAGTCTCGA
>JAYUDU010000361.1:0-10943 GCA_043739605.1 Acidimicrobiales bacterium
TGTGTCCTCCCCGGACCTGCATTGCACTGACAGAACCGTCAGCGACCCTGCTCAACATAGCGAGTGAGGTCCCACCCCAGTTACTTCGTTGTGCGAAGCATCGATGCGGCGGTATCGTGTCCGTGATGTCACTCCTCGACGCACGGCGATCCCCGCCAGCCGGGGACGACCCACCACCGCGCAGCTCCAGCGCCAAGCCCGGATCCGCTCGGGCCGCTATGTCGCACCGGGCGTTCCGCATGGTGTGGTCGGGGACCATGGCGTCGAACATCGGCACCTGGATGCAGAACGTGGCGCTCGGTGCGCTTGCCTACAAGCTCGGCGGCACGTCGTTCGTCGCCCTGATCGGGTTTGTGCAGCTGGGCCCGATTCTGTTCCTCGCCAACATCGGCGGCTCGCTCGCCGACCGTTTCGACCGCAAGAAGATCGTCATGGCGATGAACGCAGAGCAGTTGCTGTTCAGCGTCGCGTTGGCGTGGATTGCCAGCCCCTCGCACCAGGGTAGGGACGCGATCATCGCCTGCGTCCTCGCCATCGGGATCGGCAACGCAATCCAGGGCCCGTCGTACTCCTCGTACATGCCGAGCCTGGTCCCCAAGGCGGACCTGCCCGGCGCCATCTCGCTGTTCTCGGTGCAGCTGAACCTGTCACGGGTCGTCGGGCCTGCCATCGGGGGTCTCCTCCTGCCGTTCGTCGGCTTCAGAGGACTGTTCCTCATCAACGCCGCCACGTACCTGTTCGCGATCGCCGCCGTCGCCTACGGCCCCGCCGCACTCAAGGCTGTCGGCACGCCAGAGCGAGGCATCCTCGCGGGGTTCAGGATCGTCCGCGACCGGCCAGAGCTGCGCACCCCGCTCCTCGCCATCACCGCGATGTCCTTCTTCTGCTTGCCCTTCGTCGGTCTGATGCCGCCGATCGCCAAGGAGCACCTCGGCATCGACCCGAAGTCGACCGCCTATGGGTTCTTGTACGGCAGCTTTGGCCTCGGTGCCGCCGTAGGAGCGATGGCCGTCGGCACGGTGCTGGTCGGCCGAGATCGTGGCCGCATCGTGCGATTCTCGTTCCTGCTCTTCGCGGTCTTCCTGGCAGCGTGGGGCACCGTTCGCTCGGCACCGCTCGCCTTCCCGGTCGCGTTCTGCCTGGGCGCGACCTACTTCGTCGTCCCGACCTCGCTCTCAACGAGCCTGCAAGAGCACCTGGCAGACATCTACCGCGGCCGCGTCATGGCGCTCTACATGATGGGCTTTGGCGGTACCGTTCCCCTCGGAATCCTGTTCTTCGGTCGCCTTGCCGCCATCCACAGCGTCGGCCTCGCCCCGGTCCTGATCGTCGGCAGCATCGCCGCCGTCGCCATGGCCTTCCTCGTCCGGCTCGGCGGCCCACCGGAGCCACCAACCGCAGAGCACCACGTGCTCTTCGACCCAGACTCCGACGTCGCCCTCACCGACTGAGCCACCTCCGGGCGTGCGTTCTGAGGCCGAGGATGGCGCGTCACAGCGCCGAAACGTGCGCGGCTCGTAGGGTGCGCAGGGCGATGGGTGATCTCTTCGACGGGTACGCACTGGCAGACGGCACCGGCGTGCTCGCGTACGACGAGATGTTCGACGCGCCGCCGTCACCCAGGCCCGGGTCTGCGGGGATCTTCGAGGCGCTGCAAGCACTCTCGGCCAGTGATCTCGACAAGCGGTGCGCCGCACGAGACCGTACGTTTCGCGACCAGGGCATCACGTTCAGCCTCTCCGGTGAGGAACGACCTTTCCCGTTGGACCTGGTGCCTCGTGTCATCACGGCAGACGAGTGGACCACCATCGAGACGGGCGTATCGCAGAGGATCCGCGCCCTTGAGGCATTTCTTGCCGACATCTACGACGGTCATTCATCAATCCTCGACGACGGCATCGTGCCGCGACGTCTCGTCACCACGAGCACGCACTTCCATCGCGAGGCGTACGCCGTCTCGCCTCCAAACGGCGTGCGCGTCCACGTCGGCGGCATCGACCTGGTTCGCGACGCCGACGGAACCTTCAAGGTCCTGGAAGACAACCTGCGGACGCCGTCTGGCATCTCGTACGTCGTCGAGAACCGCCGCACCATGGCACGGGTGTTCCCAGAGCTCTTCGCCTCGCATCGCGTCCGCCCTGTCGCGGCATATCCGGCTCGGCTGCTGGAAGCGCTCCGAGCGTCCGCTCCAAAGCGCGGCGGGGGTGTCGGGGGTGGCGAACCCACGGTCGTCGTGCTCACGCCCGGCGTCTACAACTCTGCCTACTTCGAGCACACCTTTCTCGCCAGGCAGATGGGCGTCGAGCTGGTGGAGGGTCGCGACCTCGTGTGCCGCAGCGATGTGCTCTACATGCGCACGACGGAAGGCGAGCAGCGAGTCGATGTGGTGTACCGCCGGATCGACGACGAGTTCCTGGACCCCATGCACTTCCGTGGCAACTCCGTCGTTGGTTGCCCCGGCATCCTGAACGCAGCGCGTGCCGGCAACGTGGCCATTGCCAACGCGGTCGGAAACGGGGTCGCCGACGACAAGCTGATGTACACCTATGTGCCGGACATGATCCGCTACTACCTCACGGAGGAGCCGGTGCTCTCCAACGTGACGACGTATCGCTTGGAGGACCCAGAGCAGCGAGCGCATGCTCTCGCTCGGCTCGATCAGCTGGTGGTGAAGCCCGTCGACGCGTCCGGCGGCTATGGCATCGTCGTTGGACCGCAGGCCAGCGCGGAGGTACTCGAGGAGACCAGGGCCAGCATCGAGGCCGACCCGCGCGGCTTCATCGCTCAGGAGGTCGTCACATTGTCGACGTCACCGACGAAGATCGACGAGCGTCTCGAACCCCGACACGTCGACCTTCGACCGTTCGCTGTCAACGACGGCACCAAGGTGTGGGTCGTTCCCGGAGGCCTGACCCGGGTGGCGCTCCCGCGCGGCAGCCTCGTCGTCAACTCGTCACAAGGTGGGGGATCGAAGGACACGTGGGTGCTCGCGGCCACCGCAGCAGGTGGCGTTCGGCCAGCTCCCGACGACGACGACGAGCCGCGCATCGGGCCCCTCACCGGAAGAGCCCAAGGCACCAAGCTCGACCCCGGCCCGGCGCAGGTGCAGTCGATGCAACAGCAACAGGGAGCGGCGAGCGACGAGCGCGCGCCGTGTTGAGCCGCATCGCCGAGTCGCTGTTCTGGGTCGGGCGGTACATGGAACGAGCAGAAGACACCGCCCGAATCCTCGACGTGCACGTCCACCACCTGCTCGAAGACCCGTGGGTGGACGAGGACGCCGCGTGTCGCTCACTCCTTCGCGTCATGGGTTCGCCGCCGCCCGATCATCAGCTCGACGGCCCCGCCGTGACATCCATCCTTGCCTTCGACGACACGAACGCCAGCTCCATCATGGGTGCGCTCGTCGCGGCTCGCGAGAATGCACGTGGCGCGCGCGAGGCCATCTCGTCGGAGATGTGGGAAGCGCTGAACGCCACATGGAACGCCCTGCCGAGCCAGCGTCGCGGGGTCGACGTGCTCGGCCCCGCACCCTTCTTCTCGTGGGTCAAAGAGCGCTCCGCGATCCTCGCCGGCCTGGCCGACTCCACGATGAGCCGCGACGACGGGTGGCGCTTCCTGACCCTCGGCCGCCACCTGGAGCGCGTCGACATGACCGCCCGATTGCTGTCGGCGCGCTTTGCCGATTCGTCATCCTCACCGGAATGGGTCACCACCCTTCGGTGCTGTTCTGCGCACGAGGCGTACCTCCGCACCTACCGCAGAGCAGTGGACGCCAGCCTCGTCGCAGAGTTCTTGCTCCTTGATCGCCTCTTTCCTCGCAGCGTGTTCCGTGCGCTCACCGAGGCCGAGGAGTGCCTCGCAGACCTCGACCCCCAGCATGGTCGCCACGGCCTGGAAGACGAGGCGCGGCGCATCGTCGGGCGGGCCCGAACCGACCTCGAGTTCCGCCGGGTCGGAGAGCTTCTGCGCGATCTGCCCGCGCACCTCCAAGCGCTGCAGGTCACGTGCGCTGACGCCAGCGCCGCCATCGCGCGTCGCTATTTCCGCCAGACCGCGCCGATCGCGTGGTCGGCGTGAGCCGGAACGAGACGCCGTGACGTGGCGAATCCGCATCCGTCACCGGTCTGGCTATCACTACGCCAACCCCGTTACGTCCTCCTACAACGAGGCGCGCATCACCCCGCTGTCGACCCCCCGCCAGCTGTGCCTCGAAGCCAAGGTCGAGGTGACTCCGGTCGTGCGACCCTCGCGATATTGGGACTACTGGGGCACCAGCGTCGACGCGTTTGACATCCAAGTGGCGCACACCGATCTGAGTGTCACCGGCACCTCTGTCGTGGAGACTGCGACCCCCGACCCATCCGGCCTCGGGGTTGGATGGGACACGATTCGAGCCGCCGCGACGCTCGATCGTTACGCAGAGCTGCTCGCTCCGACCAGGTATGTCCCGTTCGACGAGCGGATCCGCGAAGCGGCCGCCGAAATCGGGGGGGCCGCCCGCACGCCCACAGACGCAGCCATGGCCGCAGTCGAGCTCGTTCGCGATGCGTTGCACTACGCGCCGGGTGCAACGAGTGTTCGCACCTCTGCAACCGAGGCGTGGACGGCGGGCCAAGGTGTCTGTCAGGACTTTGCCCACCTCACTCTCGCTCTGCTGCGGTCTACCGGCGTGCCGTGCCGCTATGTCTCGGGCTACTTCCACCCCAATGCCGACGCCCGCATCGGTCAGGCGGTCATCGGCGAGAGCCACGCGTGGGTCGAGTGGTGGGACGGCGAGTGGCGCAGCTTCGACCCGACGAACGGCGTCCCGGTGGGGGAACGCCACGTCCTCGTCGGTCGCGGCCGCGACTACGCAGACGTCGCGCCCCTCAAGGGCATCTTCCACGGAGGCCCGGCGGAGCAGCTTGCGGTCGAAGTCGAGCTCACGCGCGTCGGCTGACGGGGGCCGCGCTGGCTCGGGCGGGCTTCGGGTTAGGCCGTGTGGTCCAGGGTGACTGCGGCTGCCATCGCGGCTGTCACGTCATCCGCTACCGCCTTGTGGGCAGGATGGACGTGGTAGGCCTCGTATGCGGCGAGGTCAGTCCACTGCGTGGTGAGCGCGAGGTGGCACGAGTGCGCGCCCACGTGCTCGTTGCGGACCACCGACAGCCCGCGCATGCCGTCGAACAGTCCATTCATCGATTGCATCCGGGCCGCGATCCGCTCGACGTCGGCAGGGTCCTGCAGCGTCACGTAGACGGTGTGCACGTGCATGCCCCAAGTCTTCCATGTTCCGCACATCGGAACGCGTGACCGCAGGGCGGAACACCGGTAGGATCGAGGCCGTGACGGACCTCGCCCGTGAGATGAGCAAGTACGGCCCGGCGACGCCGGAGATGCGGCCGTACCAGTGCTTCATGGGGCAGTGGGAAGGCCTGTGCAAAACGTTCAGCGCCGGCGGTGACTTCCTCGAATCGAGCGCCGTCAGCATGGACGTGTACTGGCTCGACGACACCACGTGGCACCTCCACGAGGACTTCGCGAACCTCCACGAGGTCGGCCCCACGGTCTTCGACACGCCGATCTCGGTGGACGGCAAGCGATGCTTCGCCAGCTCGGAGATGCTCGACGTCGAAGGCATCGAGCTGGCCGCGTACAACTACGTCTTCACGCTCGACAGCCGGGTCACCAACACGCTCGTCTACAACAACCACTACTTCCTCGATCCCAACACGCGCCGCATCATCACCCACAAGGTCCGGGCCGGGAAGACGCACATCTTCCAGATCCAGGACTTCGTGCGCGTCGTCCGGCCCTCGGTCTTCTAAGCGACGCGATGATCGTCCAGTCGCCCGAGGTCGCCGACGGCCCCAGCTTCGTCCTTCTGCAGACCGACCACACGCGCTTCGCAGGGGCGCTCCACACCGCGTTCGGCAACGACGAGTTCGCGGCGCCCAAACCAGCAGACCTCATCCAGTTCGCCATCGACAGTCATGACGAGGGCTGGGCACCGCTGGACGAGCGTCTGCTGTTCAACGAAGGGACGGGCCTGCCCTACCACCTCACCGGCACGCCGTTGCCGGAGCTCATCGGCACTTCGGTCGGCTCCCCCGACCTCAACGAGCGCCGTCACCCGTTCTGCGGCGTGCTCTCATCGATGCACACCTACGGCCTGTACACGGGACGCTACGGCCTGTCGGCGTTCGTGTTCGTCGACGTGATCCCGGCCGAGCTCCGCGGGCGCGTCGATGCGATGCTCGCCAACGAGGTTGCCCGCCAGGAGCGTCTGAAAGACCTGCTCCGCGCCGACGCCGACCCAGCCGTCGCCGCGCTCGCCGACGAGACACTGGTCATGCACGCGTACAAGCTCCTCCAGGTGTGGGACACGCTGTCGCTGTACCTGCAGTGCGAGCACCCGTCACTGCGCGGCCAGCAGACCTTTCCCAACATGCCGCGCTCCGCCAACCCTGCTGATGACGTGACCCTCACCGTCACTCCCGTCGACGTCAGCGACGCTGCGTGCACGACGTACCGGGTCGCACCGTTCCCGTTCAGGAGCGACGGCGTCGAGGTCTCCATGCCCGGCCGCTACCTCGCGCCGACCGCGTCCGCGGCAGCGATGCGCGACGCGTTCGCCACGGCGCCCATCGTCGAGCAGCGCGTGCGCTTCGTCGCGTGAGGGTCGGGCGTTGAGCACCTTCAACGTCGGCGTCGGCCAGTGGCGGGGGTCGGCTGAGGTCTACGACGCTGCCGGCGTGTACCTCGGGCCAGGCGTCGACCGGCGCACGGTCACACCGATCGAGGACGGCGTGGTCGAGGTGGACGTTTCCTTCGAGGGACCATTCAGCTTTGCGGGCACCTACCGGATCGTTGATGTGCCGGGGGGGCGCGCGTACGAGGGCCCCCTCAACCACGGGTTCGCGGAAGCCATCGGCAGCCACCTGGTCGACACCAACAACTACTGGCCATCGCTCGGCCTGAGCCAGCGATTGTCCCTCATGGTGGATCCGGCTGGCGATCGTCAGCTCTCCCTCGCGCTGCTGTCCCGCGGCGAGCAGTTGCGATATGCGGTCGTCGGCGAGAACGTGCGCATCGAGGCCGACGAGGTGCCGAGCTTCGTCGCAATCGGCTCGCTCCTCGACCGCTTCGGGACGTGGTCAGGAACGCTGGCCACGACCGACGGATCACTCGTCGCTGGCGCCGGACTCGCGGTCATCGAGACCGTCGACGGCCCGACCACGACGACCATCGGCCTCGCAGTCGGGGGGGTCGCCCTCGAGATGGCGGTCACGCTGGCCTCCGACGGCCCGACCGCATGGACCGCCGCCGGCGACGTCGTCGGCTCGTGGTCGATCTACGGCGGCCGCGCCCGGGTCGGCACGTTCGTCCACACCACGGCACGCCTGCGGGTCAACGTCCGCGAGGTCGTCGCCGCAGACGGATCTCGTAAGGCCGTTGTCCAGCAGTGGTTCCGCGGCGGCCGCAGGGTCGCCGTGATCCACGGCTTCCTCGAGTTTGCGGCTACACCGTGACGATGCCCCCGCCGCGTTCGTGGTCGTCACACGACGCGCAGCATTCAAGGCGGCAGACGTCGTGAGTGGGCCCGCCGACCGCTTCCTCGGCGCATGGCAGGTCGTCGAGCACGTCTTCGACCCGATGTCGTGCCAGCTCGTCGGCCTCGTGCACCAGGAGCGGACTCTCGAGGGCGTGACCCTCGACGATGGTCGCGAGGCGATCCGCGTGTTCCAGCGGTGCTCGCCCGATGACGCGCTCCGATCGGCCGGTCACCCGATGGCCGCGTTCGAGGGCGAGTGGGTGTTCGACCTGGTCGTCGACGCACCGCACCGCCGCTACCTCGGGCCCGACGTCGTCGGGTCGGCCACCCAGTGGGCGCCTGGAGCCATAGCCGGATGCGGCATCTGGCCGCGCTTCGGCCACACTTTCGAGAGCTGGTCGCTGCTCGTCCACCCCGAACGCCAGCTGACCGGCGGGTGGTTCCACAGGGCCGGCCGGCCGGTCGCAACGATCATCGGCGTCGCCGAGCCCCTCGGTTCGACGCCGGGCCTGCCGCTCGAAGGCCCGCCATCGGGTCGCTGGTCGGGCACCGCGACCGCCGGCGACGTGACGGTCGAAGCCGTCGGCGACGGGCCCAGCCTTCGCATCGACGGCGTCGACGTCCTGGTCGGCTGGCAGGGCGTCTCCTGCCGCTACGGCCCGATGCTCGTCGCTGACGGCTGGGCCGGCCCCACCCGCCACGTCCGCATCGTCGAGATCTACGACGCCTCGGTCGGTGAGGTCCTCGGCATCCTCACCACAGAGGCGGACGGCTCCACCACGACGCAGGCGGTGCGTCTCAGTCGGGAGTGACCGTCGTCGGGAACGGTGACGCTTGGACGACCTGCAGCAGCTCCACCGGGAGTCGCACGCCGGCGCGGTGATCCGCAAGCGCTCGCTCGATGTGCGCGCCCCGCAACAGGCGGGCATCCCCGAGCGACCGGATCTCGGCGTCGCTGAAGGCTCTGACCTCTGGGTGCTCGAAGGTAGTCGTCAGCACGCCGCCGATGGCCGTGCTTGCGAACACGAAGTTGATGACGGCGAAGCCCTCCGCCGTCTCGACGCAGTGGTACACGCCGACCAGGTGCTCGACCCTGACGACAAGTCCGCTCTCCTCGAACGCCTCCCGCTCGGCACCGGTCGTGAGGGTCTCGCCGACCTCGAGCTTGCCCGCCGGAAGGTTGAACCTGCCTCGTGCGGAGGACTTCGTCTCGCGCACCAAGACGATGCGTCCATCGACCTCGATCAGGTTGGAGCAGGCGACGACGATGTCAGGCACCGACGCAGCCTCCCATCGCAACCAACGGAGCCGTGCTCGATAGGTTCGGCGCATGCCGATGACGCACGCCGACGCACTGAGCCGCAGCCACGCGCTGGGCGCCGTCCTCGCCGCCAACGCAGCGGAAGCCGAGGAGCTGCGACGCCTGCCCGACTCCACGTTGGCTGCGGTGCTCGAAGCTGACCTCTACCCAATGCTCGTGCCGACCTCGCTCGGCGGCTGCTGGCTCGGTTCCCCTCGAAGGCGCGCGCCGAGCTGTTCAGCCTCGACCATCCGTACGCGCTGGCGCCCGCGCCCCTCGCCCCCACGGGAACGCTCCGCCCAGCCGATGGAGGGTTCGTCCTCTCCGGCCGCTGGGAGTGGGCGACCGGCATCAACCACGGAGACTGGGTGATGGTGCACGGCATCGTCGACCAACCCGACGTGTTCGAGATGCGCTTCGCAGTGGTGCCGATGAGCGAGGTCTCGGTCAACGACGTGTGGTTCATGTCGGGAATGAAGGCCACCGGCAGCAACACCGTCACGATCAACGACGTCGTCGTCCCCGACCACCGCACCCTCCTTGCGACCGACCTGCTGCTCGACCCGGCCGAGCCCCTCGATGGCGACGGCATGGCCGGGTTGCCAGTGATGCCAGTCCTCGCACTCATTGCCGCCGCGCCGGCGCTCGGCGCAGCCGAAGCCGCCGTCGACCTCTTTCGCCAGCGGGTCTCGGAGCGGGTGCTCGCCTACACGATGGGTGACAAGGCACGGGACCAGCCGGCGGCGCAGATCCGCCTCGCGACGGTCATGAGCGACCTCGCCGACGCCGTGGCTCGATGGGAGCGAGCGGTGGCCGACGTGGTGACCACTGGTGTCGCAGGTCCGCTGTCGGTCGACCAGCGCGCCGCCGCACGCCTCGCGGCGGCAGCCACCGTGCGAACCTCGCGCCGCGTCATCTCGACGGTGGCCGAAGGCGCCGGCGCGACCGTGTACGAGTCGACGTCACCGCTCCAACGTCTGCAACGCGACGTCGAGGTCCTCAAGGGCCACGTCCTCTTCGACTGGGACCGCACGGCCGAGGTCGTCGGCCGCGTCGCCCTCGGCATCCCGTTACGGCTGACCGACATGATCTGAGCGGCGTCTACTCGTCGGCTGCGCCGTCTCCCGCGTCATCAAGGCCGAGTTCGGCCAGCCGAGCCAGGAGCACGTCGCGCACCGAGGTCCCGGGCTCTCGCGCCTTGTCCGACGCGACGCGCCAGCCCTGGCGGCTCGAGTAGGTGAGCGCCGGCTCGCGCAGCCTTCCCTCGCCCGCAGCGATCGCCCGGACGAGGAACAGGTCGTGGTCGACTGCGACCGTCGTTGGCGTGACCCGCTCCAACACCTCGCAGCCGATCCACGCGATGCACTGCGGCACCACCCACCAGCCCCCGTCGGCCTCGGCCAGGTACTCCTCGCCCAGGTAGCGAAAGCGGCGGCCCGGATAGCTGAAGTATTGGCCCTCCGTGACCTGGTCACCCGCCAGGATCGACACTGCGCAACGGCCCGCGCCGCGCAGCAGCGCGTGGGTGTCGTGCTTCGGCGAGATGCTGACGAGGAGGAGCGGCTCCTCGAAAGCGATCTGCCCGACCCAGTGCGACGTGTAGGCGCGGGTGACCCCGGCGTGGGTCGCCGACACGACCTGTACCCCCTTCGCCATCTGGCCGAGGGAGCGCTTCAGGTCGCGGTCGATCACTCGCCCATCCTCCTCTACAGCTGGGTCAGCGGCGTGCGGTGGCGATGATCTTGAGGAGGTCGGCGGCGTCAGCATCACCGGTCGCCGCGCGGCACAAGGCGACGCAGGCGTCGATCAGCACGACTCGGGACGACGCGTCGAGGACCGGGTCGACGTCGTCCTCGAGGAAGCCGCGAGCGGAGGTCGGGTCGTGCGGGTGGCAGGCGAGAAGGTGGTTCGCGCCGTCGAGGACGACGAGCCAGGCCGGGCGGCCGTCGCCAATCGACTCGTCGAACGTTCGGCGCACCGGATCGCGACGAGCGGCACCCTCCTCCTCCTCGCCGTAGCGGAACGCGCTGGCCCGCATCACACCGTCCTCTGTGCCAGCGACCAGTAGCAGCGGGGTCGTGCCGTAATACGGCAGCACCGAGCCGG
>JAYUDU010000362.1:0-10931 GCA_043739605.1 Acidimicrobiales bacterium
GTCGAGCGCGGCAGGCGAGACGCTGCCGGCGAGCTCGACGGCACTCGAGAGGCCAAGGCGCGTGACGTACCGGGCGAGGGTGCGGGCGTAGGCGTCAGAGGAGGTGCCCCCAACGAGCGTGAGTCGCGCGTCAGGATCGAACGCGGCCCGATACGCAGCAAACGCCGCGATGATGTCGTGCTGGGCCTTGTTCGGAGCGAGCCGACCCACGAACAGCCACTCTGCGCCCGCGCTCCGCCGTGCGACGAGCGAGCGATCGACGAGTGGGCGCGAGCCGCGTTCGAGGAGACCCTCCGCCAGAACGATGGGAACCACGGCGACGCTGCGATAGCCGGCGTCGCGACATTCCGATGCGTTGAACGCAGAATCGGCGATCGCGCCCTCGGCGCGGCGGGCCAACGCCACCAGCTGTCGCCGGCCGAGCGTCAGCTCCGGAGCGATGGACGGCTCCCACGGCGCAAACAGGTCGGTGGGGGTGACGTTGTGGTAGTCGACGACGACGCGGGCGGTGATGGCGTCCAACAGCTCGACGATCGGGTTGCCGGTCGATAGGTGGTAGATGACGGTGTCGTCGGGGCGCAGGCCCGCCGCCGCGAGGTCTGTGTGGGGCCGAACGGGCCCCGGCGCGTCGTGGAACCACCGCGCGAACACCTGGCTGGTGTGGCCGTCGGCGAGGAGAGCAGTTCGCACGGCCATGACGTGATTGCCGATGGCGTCATGACTCGAATAGCTCGGGAGCAGCTGATGGATGGTGGCCACGACGCGTCAGGCGGCGACGTGGGCGACGACCAGCAGGTGGTCGCCGACGCGATGCTCGTCGACCGTGGCGGCGCCGAGCTCGCCAAGCGCGGCGGCCCACGTGGCGCCCGACCAGACCGGTGCCTCGCAAAGCTGGGCAGGCAGGGCGTCCGCGCCGCCGTCGACGATGACGAGGGCGCCTCCCGGCGACAGCCGAAGCAGGCCAAGCTCGAGGAGGCGCAGCCGGGCGCCGAGCGACGCGGTGAGGGGCGACCCCACCAAGACGACTGCGCCGAGACCGGCCACCGGCAGCTCTGCGAGGTGGCTCTGGGGGGTGTCGGGGCGGACGTCGATGCCGCGACTCGCAGCCTCGAACACGAGCAGACGGTCGGGATCCACGCCGTAGGCGTCGAGGCCGCGCTCGATGAGCTGGGCGCACAGGTCGCCGTCCCCGGCGTTGGCGACGAACGTGCGACCACCGGCCGCCGAGCGCAGCGCGACGACCTCCGCCACGGCCTCGACCAGGTCCGGCGGCCACCGGCTGGTGGGTGGCGCGGCCCCGTCGGTCGGCGCGGCCCCACCCGCCTCGGCGACCGACAGGCGCCGCGCGATGCGGGCGAGCACGGCCGGGTCACCAGGCGCGGCGGTCGCCTCAAGCTGCGTGACCCGCACATCGAACCGCCGCAGGTTGCGGGCGACGAGGCCGGCGAAGCCCACGATCTGGCGTACGACGAACAGCAGGTACCAGGCCATCAGCCGGGCGATGACCGCCTTGAGGTATCCGACGCCTGGCATGTTGGAACCAGTCGGCACGCCGATGTCAATGTGAGCGGCGGCCTCGAGGACCGACAGCATCTCTGCGGGGTCGTCGCCCGTCGCGCCGCGAGGCGCGACCGCGACGAACGAGGTCGAGAGCTGGTGCTCGAAGTCCTTCGGGAGTCGGCCAGAGGCGCGCACGTCGGCGACCGACCGGGCGATGTCGGCCAGGAGCGCCCTGTGCTCGGCCTGGGTGAGCGGGGCCGACGGGTGGGAGTCCGAGTCGTGCGGGGCGGGTTCGGCTGCAGTCGACATCGGCCGTCGACCCTACCGAACCCTCGGGCCCGCGCCGATCCTCACAGCTCCTGCGCGAAGTTGCCCTCGAGGCGTCGGAACAGGCGCATCGCTCCGAGCAGCGCCACGAAGCCGATGGCCGCGACCACCCCAAGCAGCTCGAGGTGGGGGACCACGCCGACCGGCGGCAGGAGTCGTTGCGTCGAAGCCCCTGACCCCACCGTCACCCGGTTGTAGAAGGCGCGCTGGAACACCGTCACGACCGGCGTCACGGGATTGAGCATGAAGAGCCAACGGCTGAGGCCCCGCGCTTGCAGTTTGTCGCCGACGAGGCGGTATGGATACACAATGGGAGTCATCCAGAACCACGCCAGGAGGAGCAGTTCCAAGAGGTGTTGGCTGTCGCGGACGTACACGTTGATGGCAGAAAGGGCGATGGCCACAGCAGACGTGAACAGCACGAGGGTCACCACCGCGAGGGGCACCAGCAGCAGGAACGCAGGGTCGACGCCGCGCCGGAACACCACGAGCGATACCACCAGCACCACCGCCTGGAGGGCGAAGTGCACGAGGCCCGCCCCGACGGTCGACAGCGGCAGGATCTCACGTGGAAACGACACCTTCTTCACGAGCGACGAGTTCCCGACGACGGAACCGGTGCTCGATGGCAGCACCTGCGAGAAGAAGTTCCAGACCAGAAGCCCAGACACCAGCCAGACGGGGAAGACCGGGATGCCGTTCCCCAAGAAGAGGGAGAACACCACGTAGAACACCGCGAGATAGAGCGCAGGGTTCAGCATCGACCACGCGAACCCGAGTGCGCTGTCTTTGTACTTGACCTTCAGCTCTTTGCGAACGAGCGCCATCAACAGTTCTCGCCGCGCCCAGATCTCGTTGGTCCGCCGCCAGGTGGTCGTCTTGGGTGCGACGACACGGGCGGGGCCCGGTGGGCGCACGCCGGTCGGTGCGGCAGGTGCAGTCGTGGTCACCCCATGACCCTACCCGGGGGGCCAGATGTCGCTGCGTCAGCGAGCGACGGCCACGGTGGACATCCCTACCACAGGGGGGTGCACGCCAGGCGCAGCAGATGGCACGTCGCCGAACGCTGGTGCGTCGCCGAAGGACCCGACGCGTCCCGTCTGGGTGACGATGAGATATCCGTGCCCGGTCGTGGTTGGGGCCATGGCAACGGCCCGGCCAATCGTCGGGTCGCTCCCCTCGAAGCCGGCGTCGCCGTAGCTGAAGATGCCGCCGTCTGAGGCGACGAGCCAGTAGCCGTTGCCTGATGGTGTTGGGGCCATTCCGACGACGGGTTTGTTCAATCGCATCGCGCCGGTGCTGCCGAGGAACGTTGCAGATCCGAACGCGTAGATGCCGCCGTCGGCGCCGACGATCCGGTAGCCAGCGATGCCGCTCTGTGTGGTGGCGTCGACGGTGAACCAGTCACCCCGCAACCCCGTCGCACACAGGCAGTAGAGGCGTTCGAAGAACCCGTTCCCACCGCTGCGCGCCGGGACGTCAACGGTGCCCGAGGTGAAGATGAGGTGCACGTTGGTCGTGCGTGCTCCCGCGGTGTCCGCCGCCCGGCCCGTCACTGTGATGGCCGTCAGCTCGCCGGCGCCCCCGGGAGCCCACATCGCTTCGATGCGGCTGCGGGCGACGGTCGCCCTCCAGGTGTGATGCGGGTTGCCTGCTGTTGCATCGCCATCGTCGATGACCGACGCGCCGTTGGGGGAGGGGACAGAACGGCCTCCACTCGACGCGGAGAACTCGGTCCGCGCCACCGCGTTGTTGCGCATGCGGACCTGGCCGGTGGTCGCGCCGACCGCGGCGAGCACCCGGCCGTCCTCGCGGTTGACGACCGCGCCCCCACCCGTTTGATCCGCCATGCCCAGGTACACCTGGCAGGTGGTCGTCGCACACGTCTGGTACACGCCTGGCGATCGGTTCTCGGCCCTTCCATACGACCGGGCCGCCACGGCTTGGGCTCGCAGCGCCGATCCCTTGGCCGCACCAGCGCCTTCGTCGCCCCACGACGCCGGCGACTCCGACCCAACGACGCCGAGGAGGTAGTCCTCGATGGGCAGGTCGTTCACGGCGATCGTCGTTGCGCCAACCACTGCGGGCCGCAACGCTCCTCTGACCCACCTGGCGCCATTGGGCCGGCACGTCTTCAACATGTGCGAACGGTCAGCGACGTTTCCTGTGGTCGCCTCCGCAGACGACACGGTGATGTTGTCGAGCGCCGCCGCAACCTCTGTCCACGGTCCTGCGCAGCTCGTCCCGGTGTCGAGCGACCACTGCGTCCCCGTGTGTCGCACCCGCACTGCGGCGAACCGCAACGATCCCGTTGCAGACGTTCCGATCTGGCTGTTGGCCTGCTCGACCAACAGGTCCTGGTCGTCGAGCTCCTCGAGGCGGACAGAGATGGGGTCGTTGGCCACCGCGCCGGGTGTGGTGGCATCGTAGAAGTGATCGAGGATGCGGTCGTGCGTCCAGCCGAGTCGGCTGTACCCGAGCGCGCCCCACTGTCCCATGCCCCGGCCGTGGCCCCAGCCGTGGCCGGTGAAGCCGATCGAGTCCGGCGCGGCCGCGGCGGCGGGTCGCGCGCCGCCGAGCAGTGTTGCAGCCACCAACACTAGGACGACGACGCCCGTCGCGGCAACGCGCCGTGTGGTGCAGGTGGGGCTCGGAGTGCCTTGCATCATCGACGCGCCACCAGCGCGGCGGCGCCTTCGGCAAACGCCGCGGCGCCATGAAACGGGGCGTCGCCGAACGAGTAGACGCCTCCCTGACGGTCTGAGATGACGTAGCCCGCGCCCGTGCGCGTCGGCGTGACGCTGATGGCGCCGGGGAACCCCTGCGCGCCACTGCCCGGCACCGACCCCTGGAACGTTGCGTTGCCGTAGCTGAAGATGCCGCCGTCTGAGGCGACGAGCCAGTAGCCGTTGCCTGATGGTGTTGGGGCCATGCCGACGATGGGTTTGTTGAGTCGGATGCTGCCGGTTGAGCCGTAGAAGCCGGCGTCGCCGTAGCTGAAGATGCCGCCGTCTGAGGCGACGAGCCAGTAGCCGTTGCCCGACGGTGTTGCAGCCATTCCGACGACTGGCTTGTTCAGGCGGGTGCCTCCTGTGCTGCCGTAGAAGCCGGCATCGCCGAACGAGAAGATGCCACCGTCTGCGCCCAACAGCCACAGGCCGCGGCCCGATGGTGTTGCAGCCCCTCCGAGGAGCGGCGAAGCCGGCTTGGTGGCCAGCTGACCGAGGTCGGGGGCGCACCCTGCTGCAACGATGCGCCCGGTCGTCGACGCGATCCAATACCCAGGCAATGCAGAGCGGGCCGCACCGAGCAGCGCGCTCGTGGCGTCGCGGATCTCGTCCATGTGCGGGTAGAACGCGTCGCCTGGGCATGCGGTCTGGCGGACATCGCGGTGGCCACACAGATCGGCGAACGTCCGCTCCGGCGTCGTCGGCTGGCCATCGGCCGGCGGGTCGTACATGTCTGGGCTGTAGGCAGAGCTGGCGTGCGGGTCGATGCCGTGACGATCTGCCTCCCAGGCGAGGAGCGTCACGACGCCGTGCTGTTGCGTCGCCGGCGGGAGATGGGAGGTGAAGTCGCCGAGCAGGCACACACCCATCGAGGCGGTGTTGGTGCCTTGGGAGTGTGCGCCGCGCACGCCCTTGCCCGCGGTGTCTTCGTCGGTCGGGATCTCGCCCGCAGCGTAGTCTCGGGCCTTGCGACCCTCGTAGACGCGGCCGTCGGGGGCCACCAAGAAGTTGTAGGCGATGTCTGAGAAGCCTCGGCCGTCCATGTGGTACGCCTGGATGGCCCTCAGGGTGCGAGGGACGTCGCTCTGGTCGACGACATCGTCCGCGGCATGGTGCACGACGAGCTTCTTGACCGGGAACGTCGGGCTCGACGCGCTCGGCGGGCGGGCACCCCACTCCGCCCTGGTGATGACGGGAGGTTGCGGCACCATCCTCGGAGGGGCCGGCGGCGGCGCCGGCGCGGGCGAAGGTGTTGGGCTCGGCGCCGGTGACGTACCCGGAACGACGTCCAGGACGCCAGCTGCGCTCGGGTGGCCGGTGTCGGCAACGATGGCCAGCACCTCAACGCCGACGGTCGATCCGGTGGCCTTGACCTCAACGGCGTCGACCACGCCCGATGGCACGAGCCGGGCATAGGTCTGGGGCGCGTCGTCGCTGAGGTGATGGTCGACCACGCTCTGGTGCCACGACGACCACCCGCGGGCGGTGCGCCACCGCACGAGCGGGGCCGGGCCAGACTGCCAACGCAGCCCGACATGGTCGGCATCACACGCTTGGTGCCAGATCTGGCCGACGTCGCCGTCGCCCAGCGCAACGATGGCGGTGTGCGCAGCTGCGGGCCCCGCGACGAGTGCTCCCGCGGCGACAAGGCCCGCCCCCGCCCCAACCTTGAGGAACGTCCTGCGGTCGGTTTCCGCGGTCATGCCGCGACCGTCCGCGGCTTCGCGTCGCGCCATGCCATCCCCGGAGGCTAGGCGCCGCGCTCGATCGATTGAGGTCATGGCGTGGGCGCCGCGGCCCCACGCGGCTGTCCTAGGCGGCAGCTGCGACCGCGCCGGTCGACGTGCTGGGTGCTCCGAAGTACGGGGCTCCGCCGAAGGTGTAGACGCCGTGGTTGGCGCTGAACAGCGTGTAGCCCGCGCCGGTGGGGTCGGCGAGCATCCCGATGACCTGGCCTGCGTTGGCCTGACCACCTCGCGAGCCAGAGAAGGCGGCGCTGCCAAAGGCGAAGATGCCTCCGTCGCCCGCGACCATCCAATAGCCGTCGCCATCCCTGGCCGGCGCCATGCTGACCACGGGACTGTTGAGGCGGAGGCTGCCGGTCGATCCGAAGAACTGCGCGTCGCCGTAGCTGAAGATGCCGCCGTCCCTGGCATAGAGCCAATAGCCGTTGCCGGTGGGGGTTGAGGCCATGCCGATGACTGGGCTGTTGAGGTGAAGGCTGCCAGTCGATCCGAAGAACTGGGCGTCGCCGTAGCTGAAGATGCCGCCATCGCCGGCCACGAGCCAATACCCTTTCCCGGTGGGGGTGGGGGCCATGCCGATGACGGGGCTGTTGAGGTGAAGGCCGCCGGTCGAGCCATAGAACTGTGCGTCGCCGTAGCTGAAGATGCCACCGTCAGATGCGACGAGTCGGTAGCCGGCCAGTGACGGGGTCGTCGACAGGCCGACGATCTTCCCGTTGAGGGCGATCTTGGACGTGTCTCCGAGATAGCACTCTGCGCCGAACGCTTCGACGAAGCCCTTGGCATCCACCGTGCGGTAGCCATACGCCTGGATGCGGTTGGCGAGGGCGGCCGCCACGTTGAGACGCCCCGAGTTGAAGCTCACGCAGGTGTCGCCGACCGGGTCAGCCGACCGCACGAGGCGTGCCTCGACCTCGCCGGGGGTGATGCCGGGCACACCAGAGAACAGCAGCGCAGCCGCGCCCGCGACCATCGGCGACGACATCGACGTGCCTGTCTCGGTGCCATAGGTACCTGTCGGATGTCCGGCGTCGGCGGGCAGCGTCGACAGGATCCCAACGCCGGGCGCGGCGAGATCGACCCACGGCCCCCGCACCGAGCTGTTGGCGATGGTGTCGAACTTGTCCGTGTTGGCCACTGCGAGGACCGCTGGATAGGCGGCCGGAAACTGGGGTTGGAACCGGTCGCTGCCGTCCTGGAGCGAGCCGTTTCCTGCGGCCGCGACGACCACGGCCCCCCTGGCCCTGGCGTAGTCGATGGCAGCCCTCAGGGCCGGGTCGCCGTTGCTTGACCCGAGGGACATGTTGATGACCTTCGCTCCCGCATCGGCGGCGAACATGACCCCTCTGGCCACGTCGGCCAACGATCCTTCGCCACAGGTGCCGAGCACCTTGACGTCGACCAGCGCGACGTTCCATGCCACGCCGCTGACGCCGACGGCGTTGTTGCCCCGAGCGCCGACGATGCCCGCCACGTGGCTGCCGTGGTCGACCTCTGACGGCTGACCGACGCAGTCATCGATGATCTGCTGGGACACGAGGTCCTTGGTCACGACAGGGACGGGGAGATCGGCGTGGGCGGCGATGCCGGTGTCGAGGATGGCTACCCGGACGTTGATGTCGCCGGTGGTCACATCCCACGCCTGGGGTGCGGAGATCTTGGGCAGGTGGTACTGCTCGCCGTAGCGCGTGTCGTTGGGGGTGCGGCTGGCGTGCGCCCGCGGCGACCGGTACGCGTCGCTCACCCCGGTGCCCCGCAACGCCTCGAGGGGGTCGGCTGGGTGGCCTCCGATGGATGCTGCTGCCACGGTGCCCGCCCGGGGGATGTGCACCGAGTAGTAGCCGGGGGCGATCGGGGCGACGACGGCACCCCCCGCGCGTGCCGCAGCCGCGGCAGCAGCCGTTGGGTCGTCGGCGGCGATGACGACCTGCTCCATGCCGCCGGTGGATGCGCCCCCGACTGTCGGCGCGCGGCCAGCGAACGTCGGAGCGGCACCGAAGCTCGAAGCGGCGAACGTGCCGAGCGCAACAACTCCACGGGTGAAGGTGCGGCGAGCGCTCCGTCCCGGTGCCGTGCGACCGGTGTCGCCCCCTACGTCCACGACGAGTCCCATGGTGGGAACGTAGCCGGTGGCGGACCGGTGCCCGGGGTCGCCGTCTTGACCGTCGGTCTGCAAGCATGCGGGCGCCATGGCTGACCTCAACTCTCCTGCTTCGACGTCTCCTGATCCAGCCGACGTGGCGACGGGAGTGGCGTCGAGCGACGCCATCGTCGTCATCGGAGCGGGGCCCGCTGGCCTGACCGCCGCCTACGAGCTCGGCAAGGCGGGCCGCACGAGCACGGTCCTCGAAGCCGACGACATCGTCGGCGGCATCAGCCGCACCGTGGAGGTCGACGGCTGGCGCTTCGACATCGGTGGCCACCGCTTCTTCACCAAGGTCGGTCGCGTCGAAGCCCTGTGGCACGAGATCCTCCCAGATGAGGAGTTCCTGCTGCGGCCCCGCGCCAGCCGCATCTTCTACGACGGCAAGTTCTTCGACTACCCGCTCAAGGCATCGAACGCCCTGAAGAACCTGGGGATCATCGAGGCCGTGCTGTGCGTCCTCTCCTATGTGTGGGTGCGCATCCGTCCGCCGAAAGACACCTCGAAGTTCGAGGGGTGGACGGCGAGCCGGTTCGGCTGGCGGCTCTACAACCACTTCTTCAAGAGCTACACAGAGAAGCTGTGGGGTGTGCCGGCCACCGAGATCGAAGCCGACTGGGCTGCGCAGCGCATCAAGAACCTCAACCTCGCGAGCGCGATCATCAACGCCTTGCTCCCCAGGCGGAAGCAGACGGACATCACCTCGCTCATCGAGGAGTTCCAGTACCCAAAGTACGGGCCGGGCATGATGTGGGAGCGCTGCACAGAGCTGGTGGAAGCGCAGGGCTCGAAGGTCGTCATGAACACCTCCGCGGCCAAGATCCGTCACGCCGGCGGGCGCGCCGTCGCCGTGGTGGCCCGGGACCGCGTTACCGGCGCCGAGACAGAGATGCCGTGCGGTGACGTCATCAGCTCGATGCCGTTCCCGCAGCTGCTCAAGGCCATGGACCCGCCGGTCCCTGCGCACGTCCTGGCTGCGGCCGACGGCCTCTGCTTCCGTGACTTCATGACGGTCGCTCTCGTCGTCCCCGCCGATGCGGTGCCGTGGAACGACAACTGGATCTACATCCACGCCCCAGAGGTCAAGACCATGCGCATCCAGAACTTCGGGTCGTGGTCGCCGTACCTCGTCAAGGACGGGCGCAACGTGCTCGGCCTTGAGTACACGGTGTGGGAAGACGACGAGTCGTGGAAGGCGGACGACGAGTTCCTCATCGAGCGGGGCAAGCAGGAGCTGGAGCAGCTCGGGTTGGTCAAGGCCGACCGCGTCGAAGCCGGGTACGTGGTCCGCATGCCGAAGGGCTACCCGATGTACGACTCCACGTACCGAGCCAACGTCGACATCCTCCGCGGTTGGCTGCGCGAGAACGCTGTCAATGTGCATCCCGTCGGCCGCAACGGCATGCACAAGTACAACAACCAAGACCACTCGATGCTCACCGCCATGCTCACCGCCGAGAACATCCTCGGCCACACCCCACGCCACGACGTGTGGGAGGTCAACGTCGAAGAGGACTACCACGAAGAGGGCGCGGCGGTCTGAGCGCCAGCCATGCGCGTCCTGGTCACCGGTTCGTCCGGCTTCGTCGGCACGCACCTCCTCGGCCACCTCGCCGCGGAGGGCGATGAGGTCATCGAGCTGGCCGCCGGCATCGACATCGTCGACGCTGCCGCGGTGCGCAGCGCGGTCATCGAGGCGGCGCCCGAGGTCATCTACCACCTCGCAGGGTGGGCGCACGTCGGCACCAGCTGGGACGACCCCAGCCGCGTGTACGCAGTCAACGCGCTCGGGACCGCCAACGTCTGCGAGGCCGCGGTAGCGCTCGGGCGGGGTTCGGTCGGCCCTCGGGTGCTCGTCGTCGGTTCCGCTGACGCCTACGGAGCGTTCGACGCAGACGAGTTGCCCCTTCACGAGTCCACCCCCCTGCGCCCGCTGTCGCCGTACGGGGCGTCCAAGGCGGCTGCCGAGGTGTTTGCGTTGCGGGCGCACCGGGCGAGCGGCCTCCCCGTGGTGTTGACGCGCTCGTTCAATCACACCGGACCAGGCCAGGATCCGTCGTTCGTCGTGCCGGCGCTGGCGACGCGTCTCGTGGCGGCGCGGGCGGCGGGCACGACGAGGGTCGCCGTCGGCAACCTCGACGCCCGGCGCGATGTGCTGGACGTGGCCGACGTCGTCACCGCGTACCGGTTGCTGGCGCTCGCTGGCCAACCCGGACGGGCCTACAACGTGTGTTCGGGCGAGGCGCCCAGCATCGCAGAGCTGGCAGAGGCCCTGCGGACCCTCGCAGGCGGCGACATCGAACTGTTCGTCGACCCGGACCTGGTCAGAGCCATCGATGTGCCCATCATCATCGGCGACAACGCCGCCCTTACCTCCGACACCGGCTGGCGCCGCTCCATCCCCCTCTCCGACACCCTCCGACGGGTTCTGGATTCCGCAGCGGCGGCGTAGGCGGACCTCCGCGGCCCTTCCCCCGGGCGCGGGGC
>JAYUDU010000363.1:0-1557 GCA_043739605.1 Acidimicrobiales bacterium
GCGGATGCGGCCGTCGTAGACGGTGGGGACCGGGCAGTGGCGGCAACGGAACGTGCACCCGTGGCTGCCCTCGACGTAGCCGGCGAGGCGCTCCTCATCGCCGATCGCTAGGCGGGCGTAGCGGTCGAGGGGCGGCAGCAGGTGGCGGGCCGGCAGCCGGAAGCCGCCCCGCCCGAGGTGCACGCTGACGGCGCCCTCCTCGCCGGCAGCCATGTCACGGCCGGGTCGGGACGCGGGTTGGGGGACGGCGGCGGCGAGCCCGTCGACCCACGCCACGAGGGCGGCCTCGTACTCGCCAGCGATCACCCGGTCGGCGAGCCTGCCTGCGGTGGCGTCGCGCCCGACTGGCGCGTAGAGCCCGTAGAAACAGATCGGCAGGTCGGGGCGGCGGGCTCGGGCGTCGGTGGCGACGGCGACCGCGAGGCGCATGGCGGTGTGCATCGGCACCGACAGGGCGAGCGCATCGACGTCGTCGAGCAGGGCCGGGTCCCACGGCTCGACCGACAGGTCGTGGCCCCGCACCTCGTGGCCGGCAGCGAGCAGCGCGGCCGCTGGCGAGGCGACGTGGAGCGGCTGGTGCCCGAGTTCGTAGGTGGAGACAAGCAGGGTGCGCACGGGGCGAGGATACTAACTCAAAGCTCAATTGACAAGTTGGAACTTGTAGATATACGCTAGGACCGCAAGCCTCCGACCGACGGAAGCCCTCCGACCGACAAGGAGACGTTGATGAGCGTCACGGTGATCACAAGGCACAGCACGATGGGCGAGGTCTTGGAGTCGTACCCGAGCGCCCAGCGGGCGCTGTTCCAGCGGTACCACATCGGCGGGTGCAACAGTTGTGGGTACCAGCCCGGCGACACGCTTGAGGCCGTCGCTCGGAGCCACAACATCCTCGATGTGGGCGAGGTGATCGCCTTCGTCGAGGACGCCGAGCAGCTCGACCGACGCATCCAGGTGAGCCCCGTGGAGGTGGCCGCCGCCCTCCGGAGCGATGACCCGCCCCGCCTGATCGACGTGCGGAGCCCGGCGGAGTGGGAGCTGGCCCGGATCGAGGGCGCGACGCTGATGACGGAGGTGGTGGCGGAGCTGGTGATGCGCTGGCCGAAGGACACGCCCATCGTCTTCTACTGCCACCTCGGGCAGCGCAGCCTCGACGCTGCGTCGTACTTCGCAGGGCACGGCTTCAACGAGGTCCGGTCGATGACCGGCGGGATCGACGCCTGGTCGGTCGGGGTGGACCCGGCGGCGGCCCGTTACGAGCTCGAGCCCGACCTACTCGGGGGCGCGGCCATCCGGCCGCTGCGTTCGACGGTGTCGGAGGCCAACGGTTGCCAGAGTTCGAGGAGGGCGTGATGAGCGCTGTGGCAAGCGATGTCCGCGAGTTGGTGGGCCGGGAGTATCAGTACGGCTTCACCACTGACATCGACACCGAGACCATCCCCCGCGGGCTGAGCGAGGACATCATCCGGTTGATCTCAGCCAAGAAGAACGAGCCCAGGTGGATGCTCGATTGGCGTCTCATGGCCTACCGCCACTGGCTCACGTTGGAGGAGCCCC
>JAYUDU010000364.1:0-4400 GCA_043739605.1 Acidimicrobiales bacterium
ACGGCCACGAACCGCACTCGGTCGCGTCGAGTCGACACGCGCGGACGCCGGTTCCGCGTCAGCGCGGCTTCTTGATCGGCGTCTTGCGTCCGCCAGGACCAGGACACCGTGCGCCGACACCTCCTTCTGGGTGCGCAGAAGCACGGCGACGGGCCAAGGAGGAGTGCCCAAGGCGGAGAGCCCGGCGGTGTCCTGCACGAAGGAGGACCGGAGCGACTGCGCCGCGGAGCAAGCAGTCGTGAGGACCGACGGAGGAAGGCCGCCGCCGTCAGGGCTCGCAGCCGACGGCGCTCCGACCAGAAACTAAGAGAACGAGTTGCCGCAGCCGCAGGTGCGGCTGGCGTTGGGGTTGTCGATGGTGAAGCCGGCGCCCTGGAGGCCGTCGGAGAACTTCAGCGTCGCACCCTGGAGCAACGGCGCAGAGGCGGGGTCCATGACGACGCTGACGTCGCCGAACGGCATCTTGATGTCGTCGTCGGCGAAGTCACCGTCGAAGAACATCTCGTAGGAGAAGCCGGAGCAGCCGCCTGGGCGCACCGCGACGCGCAGCGCGAGCGTGTCGTCGCCTTCGGCCTTGATGAGCTCTGCCACCTTGGCGGCGGCCTCGTCGGTGAGGAAGAAGGTCTTGGTCTCCGTGGTGCTCACGCTGAACAGACTACCCGACGGCGAGCGCTACGCGGCATGGGTCGCGATCTTCCAGCGTCGCAAAGGATTCGACTGCCGCCCCGCCGGCACGTTCAACAAACCCCTCGACGATCCCGCGGTGCAGGTTGCACACGACGCCGGGGAACGCTTCGGCGAGATCTGCATACGGACAGCGGGCGAACGCGACCTCGACGAGGTGCGCCCCATCGCCGGCGCCGTCGTCGCGCACCGGCTCGAAGCCGAGATCGGACAGCTCCGCCACGAGGCCGGCAAGACATCCGCCCCGCCGAAGACCGGACGACCGATCGGCGCGCTGCTCGTCTGCCGCGACCCGACCTTGCTGGCGACCGATGGCGGCGACCGTCTCGGGGTCGGTACCGAGCTGGGCGGCAAGCCCGGCGAGCAACGTGGCGAGCACGGTGTGCGACGACGGCTCGAGGCCGAATGCCGGTGCTCCAGGGGCGAGGCTCCAGCGATGCTGCGGCCGGCCGACGCTGCCGCGGCTCTCGGCGGCAAGCTCCAGCAGGCCGGCGTCGCGCATGCGCTCCAGGTGTGGACGCAGGGTGTTGGGGTGCAGGTCGAGTGAGTCGGCGAGCTCTGCGGTCGAGATGGGTCGACCGGCCTCGGCGATGGCGCGATGCAGCGCGTAGCGGGTCGGGTCGCCAAGGGCCCGGAACACTGCGAGACGGCGCTCGTCGGCGTCGCCACCGCTGTCGGCGAGAGCGGCGACGCAGTCATCCGCAGCATCTGCCATGCCGAGAGGATAGTGGCCCCCATCGGCGCGCCGCGTCCCCTGCCGTGGCGACGGGGCCCGGCAGGCGCTCGTTCCTTCCACCGGAATTCCGCGGTCCCCGCCGAATTCCGGTGGAGCGAGGGCTGGACCGGACGGGTGGAACGAATAGGTGAGGGGCGCACCGGTAGAATGTGTTCGTGTCAGAGACCGCTACGACCAGGGCGCCGGACGAGGCGTCGATCCGCGGGGCGCTGCTGGGTGTCATCGACCCCGAGCTCGGCGACAACATCGTCGACCTCGGCATGGTGCGCGCCATCAACATCGGACCCGATGCCCGCGTCGAGGTCGTCATTGCCCTCACCACCGCCGGCTGTCCCATGCGCGCGCAGATCAAGGCCGACACCGTCGTGCGGGTCGGATCGTTGCCCGGCGTCCGCGGCGTCGAGGTCACCTACGGCGAGATGACCAAGCCGGAGAAGGCGAAGCTGATGGACCGAGCCCGGTTCAAGGCCCAGGAGGGCGCGCCCGTCACCGACATCCCGGCCACGTGTCGCATCCTCGCCATCGCCTCCGGCAAGGGCGGCGTCGGCAAGAGCTCGGTCACCGCGAACCTGGCTGCGGCACTGGCCGAGCGGGGCAAGGTCGTCGGGGTCCTCGATGCCGACATCTGGGGCTTCTCCATCCCTCGCATGCTTGGCTTGGAGGGCGAGATCGAGGCCGAGGGCGACAAGGAGGCGTGGAGGATGGTGCCGCTGGAGCGCCACATCGCCAACCCCAACGGACCGGACGGGCTTGTGCGCGTCGTCTCCATGGGCTTCATGGCGCAGGAGCAGGAGGCGATCATGTGGCGCGGCCTCATGCTCAACCGAGCGCTCCAGCACTTCATCGAGAACGTCGCATGGACGGGCGGGCCGTCGTCGGCCGCGCCAGGCCAGCTCGACTACCTCCTCATCGACATGCCGCCGGGCACCGGCGACATCCAGATGGGCCTCGCCCGCATGCTCCCCCGGTCCGAGATGCTGATCGTCACGACGCCCGCTCTCGCGGCGCAGAAGGTTGCCAGCCGGGCCGCCGACATGGCGCGCAAGGGGCACCTCCGCGTGGCCGGCGTCATCGAGAACATGACGGCGTTCGTGTGCGACCACGGCACCTCGTATCCCCTCTTCGGCGCCGGCGGCGGCGAGCGCCTCGCCCACGACATCGGCGTGCCGCTCGTTGCGCAGATCCCCATGGAGCCTGGCGTGGCCCTCGGCGGCGATACCGGCTCGCCCATCTCGCTCGAAGCAGCCGGTTCCCCCGCCACCGACGCCTTCCGCTCGCTCGCCGCTGACGTCGTGACCACGATCGCCCCGCTCATCGAAGTGCAGGACTGCACCGTCCGCATGTTGGCGGCGATGGAAGCGGCGTTCCCGGTGAAGGAGCCCGCCCGACCAGGCGTCGCCGGGTGAACCGTCACGAGCCGTGCGCAGAGAGCTGTTGTCGCCGAGATGCGGCAGACTCTCTGCGTGAGAGCTCCCCGCCGCAGGCGCCCCATGCGCCGCGAACCGATGGCGATGCCAATCGGGGTGGACATCGACGTGCTAGCGACCCGGGTGCGATACGTCGGCAGCGTCGAGCACAAGCGATATCCGTCGTTCGCCGGGCAGCCTCGGCCGCGAGCGGACGCAACCTTGTGCGACCCGTCGTTCACCGACCCCGCGATGTTGACGGACTGGCTCGCTGAAGGGATCAGAAGCGGCCACGTTGGCGCGCCGTTGGAGGGCGAGTTTCCCCGGTACATCTGGGTGCATCGTGACGACATCTGGTACGAGGCCCGACTGACGAACGCCGAGCTCGGCGAGTACAAGGGGTACGGCCTCGATCCTTCCGAGATCGATGCGGCGATGTTCCATGGCGGCTGACGGCGACGGACTCCGCGTGCTCGTGGAATGGGAGGATCCGGGTGGCGTCAGGTCCCGCGAACTCCACGCCACGTGGTGCCGGCTTGAGATCTGGGCGGGTACCGAGTGCGTGACGCGCGTCGAGGAGGAATCCACGAGTGCCACTCGGCGCTCCATCTACGTGCCGCTCTACCCGTTCGCCGAATGGGCGGCCTACAACTTGGGCTTCCTCCTCACCCACAGTCGTCCGGGGCGGTCCTCATCCCGCCAGCGCGCCTACGGCTCAACCAGTCACCATCCGCTGCAACGCCCGGACTGGCTGCGTCACCACAACGTCCGCGCCGTCGGTGAGGGCTTTGCCTGGCCGGACCTGGCGATCATCCCCGAAGGGGCCGCCACGTGTCTGACGTGGTTCAAATCCGACAGGGACCCACGAGGCGGCCTGCGGTATGTCACCGACGGGGAGCAACTCATCTCGACGGCGAGCGTGAAGACCTGCCTCGAGACGCTGATCGAGCTCACCCTCACGCGTCTCGACGAGGCAGGGATCACTGACACTCCGCTCCACGAAGAGTGGCGCGCTCGCCGCGCCCTCGATCCAGACGAGCTCGAGTTCTGCGATGCTGCCGCAAGAATGGGGATCGACCCATTCGACGTTGATGATGACCTCGCAGACTCGATCTCCGAGGCAGGCAACGAACTCCATGGAACACTCCTCAATGATTTCCTTGACGTCGCCGACCGGAACTCCATTCGCGACTCCCTGACGTGGGTGAGCGAGGCAGCTCGGAGCATCGAGGCACTCGGCGCGTCCGGCGAGGCGCTGCTGACGCTCCGCGATGAGATTGGCAGTGGCCTCCACCCCGCCAGTGACCGACCTTGGGTCGCCGGTTATTCTGCGGCACAGCTCATCCGACGAGCACTCGGAAGCGCCGCGACGGCTCGCTTCGAACCATCCCGTTTCATGGCTGACATCGTCCGGCCATCTGAGGTCAGGGGTGTGGATGCGGTCGGCCGGAACGATGGTGGCCTCAGGATCGTCCGGGCGAAGAAGGCGGGATCGGCGAGCACCCGCTTCACTCGCGCGCGAGCACTCTGGAGCGCATTGCAGGAATCAACCGGCGAGCTGTTCGTTCTGACAG
>JAYUDU010000365.1:0-4395 GCA_043739605.1 Acidimicrobiales bacterium
GGAAAGGCCTGCCTCATGGATCGTTCGCACCTCGCCGTAGAGCTTGAGGTCGGCACGCCGGAATCGGTAGATCGACTGCTTGGGATCCCCGACGAAGAAGAGCCGCCCAGGCTCGACATCGAGGCCGCTCCAGTGCGGGGCATCGCCCATCGCTCCGATGCGAGTCGCCAGCTCGATCTGCAACGGGTCGGTGTCTTGGAACTCGTCGATCAGGATGTGAGCGAAGCGAGCCCGCAGCGACCGCCGGACCGTCGCAGAGGCATCGAGGAGATCGCGTGCCCGCACCAGCAGGTCGTGGAACTCAAGCACCCCCTCGGCGCGACGCAGGTCCGCCTGGTCCAGCACGAAGCCGCGCACGCGGCCGAGGATGCGGTGCAACAGCGCCTGCGCGTGCTCGGCGCGGATCGCCAGGCGCTGCGCCTCTGCATCCTTCAACAGCGCGACGATCTCGGGCTTGCGGCCAAACCACGCGTCGGCCTTTCCCCTGTTTCCTGCAGTGAGGGCCTTGGTGGTGAGGGCTCTTGGGATGGCTCCGACATCGCCGTCCGCGGCGCGCAGGATGGGCAGCAGGTCGGCGATCCACTGGAGGTGCGCCAGCAACCCATCCTCGGGTGCCTTGCACGAAGCAGTCGCGTCGACGGCTCGCTCGAGCGGCTCGACGAGCGCGGCGAGATCGCACGTCGGCGACAGGTTCGCCAACGTCGGCCGACCGACCAACAGATCCCACGAGTCGTGGAAGGCCCGCGCCACGACTGCCAGCTCGTTCGGGCTCAGTCCGAGGGAGAGCGCCGTGTGGAGCACCGGGCGAAGGTCGACATCGTTGAGCAGCTCGGCGAGGAACGCGGCCCACGCGTCGCCGAAGGCCTGCTCCATCGACGGGGCGTCCCGCAGCGTGAACCCGGGAGGCAGTCCAGCCTCGATCGCGTGTGCCGCCAGGATGCGCTGGGCGAAGCCGTGCAGCGTCGAGAACGCCGACTCATCGACCGCCTCGAGCGCGGAATGAGCAAGGCTGCGTCCTTCGTCCTCGAGCGTGACCCCACCGGGTCGGCCGTCGCGGGTGCCGTGTGCGACGACGGCTTCGAGCGCGAGACGGATGCGCTCACGCAGCTCCGCCGCCGCCGCCTCGGTGAAGGTGATCGCGGCAATGGACGTCATCGGCCGCCCCGCCAGCACCAGTTCTACGACGCGCCCGACGAGGGCACTCGTCTTGCCTGTCCCGGCGCCCGCCTCAACGAAGAGCGTGGCGTCGAGCGACTCGCGAATGCGAGCGCGGGCATCATCGTCTACGAGGCTCATGAGTCATCCACGATGCGGCCGCCGAAGATGTGGAGCGGATCACGGATGCGATGAAGCGGCTCTGCGATCGGGTCGTCTGCGGTGCGCGCCGCGATCAACATCCGATCGCTCGGGCAGATCCGATCGAATGCGCAAAAGCGGCACATCGAGGGCGCGCGGTTGATCAGCTCGCCCGGATCCATGGGAAACACGCCGGCCTCGACTCCGTCAACGATCGCATCGACGACGCGACCGAAGGCGGGCGCATCGAGCTGGTTGGGGACGAGGGTCGGCTCGTCGGCGCCGAGGACCCACCACTCTGCGGTGACGTCATCCGTCGCAGAACCGGCTTCGAGGACCTGTCGCGACGCCTCGGCATACACCGCCAGCTGGAGGTGCCGAGGCGCATCGCTACCGTCGCGGGCCGGATGCAGCAGCGCCGACTGGCGACCGGTCTTCACGTCGACGACCCGCACCCGAGAGGGTGGCCATCCCCGATCGACGCGGTCGATGCGTCCGTGCAACGGCACGCTGCGGCCTGAGGGTGTCACCACCGCAACGGGGAGATCCGTTCCACCGAAGGCCACCTCGGCGCCCGTCGGTACCCACCGGCCCTCCGAGCGGACGAAGTCGTCCTGGAGGAGCGCCGCCGCGACCTGCGCCCGCAGCCTCTCGACCTGCAGATCCGCCAACACCCCCTTACCGAGACGCCCGCGCGCCGCGAGATCTTCGAGGGGCGCCAACAGCGCGGCATCGGCGACGCCGGCGGCGCGCTCCCCCCACGGCTCGTCCGGCGCCAGCCGATCACCCAGGCGATCCACGACGACTCTCTCCATCGCCGAGTGGGCAAGGCTGCCGCGTTCGCGGGCGTCGAACGCGAGCGTGTCCTCAGTCGCTTCCCGCGGGTCGAGGCCCAGCACACGAGCGAAGAAGTATCGACGCGGGCATGCCGTCCAGCTTTCGAGTGTGGTGGCGGACACCGGTGAGGGGAGGCGTGAACCCGGACCGGCGAGACCGGTGAACCGCGTGAGGTGACGCGCTCGGCGTGCTTCGATCACATCGGCGCCGAGCCCAACATCACCAGGGACGACGAGGGGGTGGCCGACGATCGATCCGTGAGCGGCTCGCCAGTGGAGCAGGCTCGCGGTGCGCAGCTCCGCGGGACCCCCCCACGTCGATCCGTCGGCGAGCATCGCCGCTGAGGACGGGACGACACGCAGCCATGGTCGGTTCGGGTGCTCGGCGGCGATGTCATCTGCTGACAGGCTCATCCGGACCGCCAGCCCATCGAGCGCTCCGGCAAGTTCGAGGAACCAGCGCGAGGGGCGGGCTGCGGCCTGCCCGGAGGATCGGTGCATGCAGAGGACTGACGAGTGCGCCGCGGCGAGCGCCAACAGTAGGGCGGCTCCCTCCTCACGACGCTGGTCGTGCCGTGATCGCCCACCTCCAGCACCTTCGAGCTCGTCGTCGGGCACGAGCGGGTCCTCGCTCCGACGGCGAGGGATCGCTCCCTCCACGGCGCCGACCACAACGAGGAGATCGAGCTCCGCGCCTTGCACCTCAGCCAGGCTCCGTAGCATGACGTCGCGACCGACCGTGCCGCGCGACGCCGGCGGCGCGGCAAAGGCCTCCTCGACCGCTGCGGCGAAGGCACGCAGATCGGGGCGTCCGCCCAGCGCATCGAGGTCGAGCAGCTGCCGCAGCCGGCCGATGATCTGCACCCCGTCTGCGGCGGGGTCGATCGGCGGCGCGCCGTCCGAGTGGGGCATGGCGAGGTAGCGGGCGAACAGGTCGATCGACCAGTTCACCCACTCCCCCCATGCGGAGTCGCTCGCCGGCGGGCGCACGAGGTGCGCCAACTCCTCGAAGAACTCGACGAGGTCGGCCACGCTGGCCGCAAGATCGAGGTCATGCGGCCGTCCTGCGCTCAACCGCAGCAGCCTGGTGGTCCACTGATCCGCACCGATGACGACGTTCGCTCGGGCGGTGAGGCTCGCCCAGCGGTCGACGGGCACGAGCGCCGCCGCGCCCGCGGTGCGCCGCACCGCCCCAGCCGACAGGGCACGCAGCACGGTGTCCCTCGCAAACGCGCCGTCTGCGAGGTGGATCAGCGCCAGGAGCGCTCGGGCCGGCGGATGGGCCGCGAGTGGCGCGGGCGGTGGCCCAGACCACGGGATGCACGCCGCGTCCAGCGCCGCGGCGACGCGAGCTCGGCAGGAGGCGTCACCAAGCGCGACGACCGCCATGGCCCCGAACGGAACGCCGGCGTGGGCCGCGGAGATGACCTCGCGCGCCGCGATCGCCGCCTCGGTCGCTGCATCCGGAGCCACGAGGAGGCGGCTCGGCCGCGGACGACGACGAGCGACGTCATCAACAGCATCGTCAAGGGCTGCCGCATCGGCGCGCTCGTCACCCACCACAACGATCACTTCACCGGCAACCGCGCCCGCGGCCCGCAGCGCATCGACGAACGCATCTGCAGCGGGCGCACCCCTGCGATGCCCGTACAGCACCAGGGGCGCCCCGACATGGGCTCCGGAGCTGACGGCAGCGGATGCGTAGCGCAGGACCTGCGCGGCGTCGCTCCTGGCCCCGACGCGACGCTCCGCGATGGAGAGGATGCGTTGGAGGTCAGCGGCTCGACGACCGCGCGACGCGTGCAGCGCCCGCTCGTCGGTCGAGGCCGAACGCACCCGAGCCAGCGCGCCCGCGATCCGCCGAACTGCCGAAGGGTGATGCGCGACCCTGGCGAACGCTCCCGGTTCTCGTTCCACGGCAAGTCGGACCGCTTCGATCCAGACCGCCCGCCCCAGTGGTCGCGCCGACTTGAGCGGGGTGCACCGTCCGGCGACTGCGCCGAGCGGCATGAACTCGACACCGACGATCCCACCTCGGCGGGCGAGGCCACGACGAAGGTGCAGTGCTGGAACGAGGCCGGGGGCGACGACGATCACCGGCGCAAACGGATCGCCGGCTTGCGCGTGGCGGACCGCACCCGCGAGCGCGTCCAAAGCCGGCGCTCCCGCCGCCGCGATCGTTCGCCGTATGTTGCCCATCGTCATCCGTGTGGCGCAGGCGGAACAGTGACGCCGCCAGACATCGGTGGCACACCCACGTCGA
>JAYUDU010000366.1:0-4380 GCA_043739605.1 Acidimicrobiales bacterium
GCGGTGGCGCGCCTGGCCCTTGGCGGTGGCGCCACTGCTGTGCCTGTCGTGTGGACACCGAACGGCGTGGCCCCTTCGCGCGGTGCGCTGCTGATCGAGCGCGCCCTCGCGCACCGCACCAGCCTTGCGATCGCGGTGAGCGATTCTGAGGCATCTGTGCTCCTCGCCCGTCGGCTGGCGCGCCGGGACCGCCTTGCCGTCGTTCCGAACGGGATCTCGCGATCGCTCCCCGCCGCACCCTTCGACGTGCGAGCCAAGCTGGGATTGGCACCGCACGCGACCATCGCGCTGTGCATCGCACGTCTGGTGCCGCAAAAGGATCCGGCCACGTTCGCCGCAGCCATCGCGGCGCTCGGCGCCGACGTCGAAGGCGTGCTGGTGGGCGACGGCCCGCTGGACATCGCGGCGCATCCCCGCCTGCACCAGCTCAGCGTGGAGGCGGGCGCAGCTGGGCTCATCGGGCAGGCAGATGTAGTGGTCCTGACCAGTCGGTTCGAGGGGGGGCCCTACGTGCCCATCGAGGCGTTCCGGGCCGGCGTTCCCATCGTTGCGACTGACTGCGTCGGCACGCGCGATGCCGTCATCGACGGCGTGACTGGCCTCTTGGCGCCGATCGGATCTGTCTCCGCTGTGGCCTCTGCGGTTCGTAGGGTCCTCGCAGACGCAGCCCTGCGGGATCGACTCGTGCACGGCGGGCGCCAGGCCTTCGATGATCGCTACAGCATCGATGCGATGGCTGCAGGCTTGTCGGGCGCGTACCACCGGGCGCTTGCCGGCGGATAGGGCGTCGCCGCGCCCGGGTTGTAACGCGACGGGCGCCCTTCTAGATTCCCGTCCAATGAAGCGTGTGTTCGATGTGTTGCTGGGCGCGGCACTCCTGGTGCTCGCCGTGCCCCTACTGCTTCCCGCGTCGATCGTCCTCGCGGCGACACTTGGCGCGAACCCGTTCTTCCTGCAGCGACGGGTGGGTCTGGGCGCCAGACAGTTCACGTTGTTCAAGCTGCGAACGCTGCCCACGTCGACGCCCACCGACCTCGACAAGCACGGCGTCGCCGCGCTCGACGTTCCCCGCGTGTGCCGACTGGTGCGCCGCCTGCACCTCGACGAGCTTCCGCAGCTGATCAACGTGATCGTCGGTTCGATGAGCCTGGTGGGCCCACGCCCCGAGATGCCGAACCTCCATCAACGGATGGATCCGGGGTTCGCCACCCTCCGCACCAGCATCACTCCAGGGTGCACCGGGTTGTGGCAGATCAGCACCTCGTGCCAAGGCCTCATCGACGAAGACGAGAGCTTCGACCGGTTCTATGTCACGCACCGCAACCTTCGCCTCGACGCGTGGGTGCTCACCCACACCCTTCGTTGCTTCGTCGGCCGCCCCCGGATGATCACCATCGGCGAGGTGCGTGGTCGATCAGGCAACGGTCGGTTGGGCGTCGACGCCAGTGAAGCCGGCGTCGCAGCCGCTGAGTGAGGAGGCCCGGAGCAACGCGGATCTCCTCCGCGCCGGGCGCTATCGTCCCGCGGGTGCGGCGGGTGGTTCTCGTCGATGCCTACCCCCACGTCGTTGGGGGTGCCACGCTCATGCTGTTGGCCCTCGCAGAGCGGGCTGCCGGCGCCGGCTGGTCGCCGATGCTTCATCTGTTCGGTCCAGGTGATGCCGTAGCCGACGCCGCGTCAGACCACGGGATCGCCGTCCGCCGTCATCTGGTCCGGCCTGGTCTCGCCCGGTACGGCCGCGCCTCGCAGGCCAGCTTGGGGGCTCGGGTTGCGGCGACTGCGGCCGCGGGCGCGTCCTGGCTCGACGTCAGCCGACTTCGCGGTCGAGTCGATGTTGCTCACGTCAACGACCACCGGGGCATGGTTGCAGCAGGCCCGGGTTTGCGCGTGGCTGGGGTCCCAATCTGCTGGCACGTTCATTCGACGCCGGCGGGCCGCCACCTCGACCGCATGTGTGCGCGCCTTGCCGCTCGTACGATCGTGCCAGCGCAGGTCGTCGCCGATCGCATGTCGCTCCCGGCCGGACGCCGCGTCGACATCATCGCCAATGCGCTGCCGTCGGAGCGACGCGCGATGTGTCTGGAGACGCCGTGGCGAGGGCGGCATCTCGACGAGACGGCGCACTTCGTCGCGGTCGGTCGATTGCACCCCGACAAGGGTCATGATGTGCTGATCGACGCGGCCAGACGATGCGCGCAGCGAGGGTGGCCGGTGGAGGTCTCGATCGTCGGCAACGCGCAGGTCGGCTTCGCCGCGTGGCAGGAGCACCTCCGTTCGCTTGCGGCCGAGGTGCCTGGCGTGCGCCTGCTCGGTGCCAACCCACGCCCAGCCGATGTCGTGGCGGGCGCGACGGCGTTCGTGTTGCCGTCGCGGGAGGCAACCGAGGTGCAGCCGCTCGCGCTCCTCGAGGCGATGACGCAGGGCGCACCAGTCATCGCGTCGCGGGTCGGCGCGGTCGGCGACGTCGTGAGCGATGGCATCGACGGGATCCTCGTCCCCGAAGGCGACGCCGGGAGCCTCGCCACCGCCATGCTCGCGATGGCCGTTGATGGAGGCCGCGCCCGCTTGCTCGGAGCGCGTGCGCGGGTTCGCTCCGCCGAACTCGACATCGACGTGATGGCAGAGCGGACCATGCGGATCTGGGCGGAGATCGCTCGGTGACCTCAGCCGTCGTGGTGCCGGTGCGCGACGGCGCGGCTCTCATCGTGCCGGCGCTCGAGGCCCTCCTCAGCGAGTTTGAACCGCACCTGATCATCGTGGTGGACGACGGGTCCCGCGATGCATCCGCCGCCATCGCCGCGGCGCGCGGCGCAACGGTTCTCGTTGGTGCTGGGGTTGGTCCGTACGCCGCGCGCAACGACGGCTGGCGCCACGCAGCGGTTTCGGGCGTCGAGTTGGTGCTGTTCAGCGACGTGCGCTGCAGGGTGCGACCCGGCTGGCGGGAGGCGATGGAGGCGGCCGCGGCGAGGGGCGGCGGAGCGCTCTTCGGTGGCGAGACGATCACATCGCCCGGTACGTCCCATGCGGCGCGCCACGCGGCGGCCGTGCAGCCGCTGGCGATGCGCCACGGATTGGAGCGACCGTTTCTTCCGTTCTTCCCGACGGCGAACCTTGCCGTGACGGCGGCAGCTCTGGCCGCCGTTGACGGGTTCGCGGTGGCGGCGAGCGGCGGCGACCTCGACCTGTGCTGGCGGGTGCAGCTCGCCGGGCTTGGGGGCTGCGTGGCCGTCCCGGACGCGATCGTGGACTGGGTGCCCCGGTCGACGATGGGGTCGTACCTGACGAACTGTCGCAAGTATGGGGCAGCTGCTCCCGCCGTGACCACCAGGTTCGCGGCGGCCGGCGCGCCGACGACTGCGCCACCGGGATGGCCCGCGTACGTCGCCAGCGAGGCGCGTCACATCGCTCGCGAGCTGGTACGCCACACCGTTCCGGCTTCGGTGGTGCCCGTCGGCGTCCTGGCCAGACTTGCATCGCGGTCGGGACAGCTGGCGTCGTGGAGGGCGATGCAGAAGCAGAGCGCGGCGCGGCGGTCGCCATGAGCGTCTGCTACGTCGTCGACCGCTGGCCAGTGCTGTCCGAGACGTTCGTTCGCGACGAGATCGCCGCGATGAGACGGCTCGGCATCGAGGTTCTCCTGGTGGCGTTGGCGCACGGCGACACCGACATCGACGCGCCGAGCGCTGATGTGGTCGTCGAAGACGCTCGCTCTTGGCTGGCGCGCCTGACTGCGCTGGCCCGCAGCCCATGGCGCGGGGTCCGGGCGCGACGATGTGCGCAGCGCATGGCCCCAGAACGGGCACCGTGGAAGACCGCGAGCATGGTCGCGGCGTCGCTCCCTCCAGACGTCACCCACGTGCACGCCCACTTCGCGTGGGCGGCCTCCGCGTTCGCCGAGGTGCTCGCCGCTCACCTCGGCGTGCCATGGTCGATGACCATCCATGCACGCGATCTCTTCGTAGATGCTGGGTTCCTGGCCGCCAAGCTCGACCGATGCCCGGTACCCATCACGGTCTGCGAGTACAACCGTGGCGAGGTCGTGAGGCTGGCCCGGTCGGCGGGGGAGCGCTGCCACGTCGTTCCCTGTGGCGTCGAGCCGGTGCAACCCGGCATCGCGGCGCGTGGCCACGACGTCGGCTTCGACGTCGTCGCGGTGGGCCGTCTCGTCGAGAAGAAGGGCTTTGACGTCCTCGTCGATGCGGTGCCCGCACTGCTCGCGACGCACCCATCGCTACGCGTCGGCATCATTGGAGCAGGGCCGGAGATGGCCGCCCTCGACCAGCGCGTCACCGACCACGGGCTCGGTCACCACGTTCGCCTCGTCGGGCCCCTGCCACACGCCGACACGCTCGCACACATCTCGGCATCGGCGGTGCTGTG
>JAYUDU010000367.1:0-1544 GCA_043739605.1 Acidimicrobiales bacterium
CAACATGCTATCTCATAGATTCTTACTGTGCACTCTCCTTCCCCCGTGGGCCAGTCGGCCATCTGCGTGCCCCGCGAACCCAAGACGGCCGACTGGCCCACACAACACCGTCGGGCCGGCTGTCAGATGGCAGCGTCGAGCGCGGCCAGCTCCTCGGGGGTGAGGGGGAGTGCCGCCGCGGCGACGTTCTCCTCGAGGTGGGCGATGGTGGAGGTGCCGGGGATGGGCAGCATGGCCGGCGAGCGGTGGAGCAGCCATGCGAGAGCGACCTGGTTGGCGGTGGCGTCGTGGGCGGCGGCGGCCGAACCGATCGCGGCGGCGAGCTTGCCGGTGTCGCCGGCCGCAAGCGGGAACCACGGGATGAAGGCGATGTTCTGGTCCGAGCAGAGGTCGACCATGGCGTCCCACTCGCGGTCGGCGAGGTTGTAGCGGTTCTGGACGGCGGCGATCGGGCCGCACGCCTGGCAGTCGACAAGCTGTTCTGGCGTGACCTCGGAGACGCCGACGTGGCGGATCTTGCCGGCGGCGACGAGATCGAACAGCGCCCCGAGCGAGTCGGCGACGGGGACCTGGGGGTCGATGCGGTGCAGCTGCTGGAGCGGGATGGCGTCGAGTTTGAGGCGGCGGAGTGAGAGCTCGGTCTGCTGGCGGAGGTACTCGGGCCGGCCGACGGGCAGCCACTGCCCGGGGCCCTGGCGGGTGAGGCCGCACTTCGTGGCGATGACGACGTCGTCTGCGTAGGGAGCGAGGGCCTCGCCGATGAGACGCTCCGACGTCTCGGGGCCGTAGGAGTCCGCAGTGTCGAAGAACGTGACGCCAAGCTCGACCGCTCGGCGAAGGACGGCGTGGGCGCCGGGGACGTCGGCCGGGTCGCCCCAGATGCCGGGGCCGGTGATGCGCATGGCCCCGTAGCCCATGCGGGTGACGGGCAGGTCGCCGCCGATGCTGAATTTCCCGGATAGAGAGGCGACGGACGCGGTGGCGGGGGAGGTCATGCGGTCACCCTACGGGCGACGTTGGCGCAATCCGGACGGATGTCGCACGGCGTCCCGGCCTGGCAGTGTGTGAGCGATGACGCATGAAGACCTCATCCTGATTGGGCGGGTCGCCATTGCGTTCGTGCTGTCGTTCATCATCGGGTTTGAGCGCGAGCTGCGCGGCGCACCGGCCGGGGATCGCACGTTCGCGCTCGTCGGAACGGCAGCAGCCGCCATCTCCGCGGTCACCGTGGGTCCGGCGCCGCAGGCGATCGGTGGCGTCGTGACCGGCGTGGGCTTCATCGGCGCCGGGCTCGTCATGCGCGGCGATCGGGGGATGTTGCGCGGGGTGACATCTGCGGCCGCGGTGTTCGCGGTGACCGGCATCGGCGTGGTGGCCGGGACTGGCCACTTGGTGCTTGCGGCGTTCCTTGCCGCGCTGACGCTCATCGACCTTGAGCTGCGCTACATCCCGGTGCTTCGACTGCTCGACGCCCGCCGATACACGGCGCGGACGGCGAGCGACGCCGACCCTCCCATAGGCATGGCCGACGAACAGCCAGACAC
>JAYUDU010000368.1:0-4366 GCA_043739605.1 Acidimicrobiales bacterium
GGCGCCGACCCGGGGGCGGATGCTGACCTGGCCACCACCAGCCATCCCCGGCCACATGCTGTCGATCGTCGTCAACCGCGCGACGCGCTCGGCCTGGGGCCGCGTCAACCCATCGAAGTTGGCGGGGATGGCGGGCACACCGGGCCGGGCTGTTGCCGAGTAGTGGGCCATGATCTGCGCGCCGATGGCGTCGGCTCCGGCGTCGGCAAAGGCGTTGTGCCGCTCCTTCACCGCCGTCACCCCCGCGTCACCCGAATCTTCGATGATCCACCGCACCAGGTCGAAGGGGTTGCCGTGCGTCGATTGGTCTCGCAAGGTGCCGGCCGCGAAGTTCGGGCTCGCGATCGGAGTGGCCCCGAACGCACCGAACAGGGCGTCGACCCGGGCCTTCGCCTCCGTCGCGATGCCTTCCACGTGGCCGCCGGGGCGCGTGTCCATGCTGGCCCGACCTTCCATCTCGTGAGCGGCCGGCCACAGCGCCTCGGCGAAGACGTGCACGGCCTGGACCAGCTCGTCGTAGTAGTGGGGTTCGGAGAACGCCGGCGGCGGCCGACCGGCCGCAGCTGCTGCCGCGCGCGCCTGGCGGACCGCAGGTGGCGTGAGCAGGGTCTCGACCGATCGCTCTCGAGCCGGCGTCGATGGCGATGTTCCGGCGTGGGTGGGGTCGGCCAGCTCGGCGGAGATCCGCGCCAGGTGGGCGCGCACCGGAAGCAGGAACGACTCCAACCCGCGCGCCGGGACGCGCCGGAGCAATGCGTCGATGTCGGCGTGGCCGGTGGCGCTGGACTGGAGCACGGCACGGACTCGGCTCTCGTCGAGACCGACGAGCACCCCGAGACCGATGAGCGGGTCGACGGATCCGGTGAACAGCGAGTGGAGGCGGGCGCCGAGCGCAGCGTTGGTCTGCGATGCCTCAAGCGCGGAGACGAGGCGGCACGACCGCTGATGCGTAAAGGGGAACGCTCCGCCCAAACGAACCTCGAAGGCGTCGACGTCGGCGCGCACGGCGTCGACCGTGTCGAAGCGGTCGGCGTCTGGCATCGCCAGGATGCGCTCGCTCGCACTGTTGGCCGCCGCCGCCGCGATCACCGCGTTGTTCGTGGACGTCAAGAGCCCGTGGAGCCAATCGCGCTCCGCAGTGAGGATCCGACGCTGGACCAGCGTGCCCACCGCCCGGTTCCCCGCAGTCCCCCCAAGGCCGAGAAGCCGGCTGGCGACCGGGCCGCCGACAACTGCGGCAGCGGCCTGGTTCGAGGGTGTCCGGCGCGGCTCAGCAACCTCCGCCGCGTGTTGGGTTCGACCCACGCGCGCCAGGGTAGGCGACCCCACCCTCGAACGCCGGGCGACGGCTCCTTGCCGGTCTTGGCCTTGAGGTAGCGCTCTCTGGCCTCACGATGTCCCTTGGCCCCGCCGCCGATGAGACCACCCGTGCGGCGTGGTGTATCGTTGGTGTATGTCTCGCACCAACATCGACATCGACGACTCGTCCTGCGCTGTCGTGATGGATCGATACCACCTCAAGAGCAAGCGCGATGCCGTGAATCTCGCCCTGCAGACCTTGGCGGCGGAGGCGCTCACGCTCGATGACGCCCGCGGCCTGCGAGGCTCGGGCTGGGACGGCGACCTCGACGAGATGCGCACCGGCCGCACCGCCGGATGATCCTCGTCGATACGTCTGCGTGGGTCGAGTACCTGCGCGACACCGGCAGCCCTGTGTGTGCGCTCGTTGACGCAATGCTTGGCAACGACTTGGCGACATGCGACCCAGTTCGGATGGAGGTGCTGGCGGGCGCCCGAAGCGAGCGGCACCTGGCCGACCTGCGGGGCCTGCTCGCCCGCTCGTCAGTCCTACCGACGAGCCCGGCCGACTACGACCAGGCGGCACAGCTGTACCGGATCTGCCGGAGCAGGGGCGAGACAGTGCGCAAGATGATTGATTGCCTGATCGCCGCCGTCGCCATTCGAGCGGATGTGCCGGTCCTCCACGCGGACGCCGACTTCGACGTGCTCGTCCGCCACACCCGGATGCAAGGGGTCGATGCGACCTGACGAGACGCCCAGCGCCGCTGGTCCCGGCGCGAGGTGCTTCCGCAGCAACAACAGGCGGGGCAAACGCAGGGGCCGGGATGACGCAGAAGGAGCTCGCTGAACGATCCCACGTCGGAGGCAGCGATCTCGGAGTACCTCCGAGGCCGGCGGCAGCCGTCGGTGCCCCAACTCTACGGCATCCTCGCTGCCGCCGGCTTCCAGCCCCGCGTCCGCCTTGAGCCACTCGATGACCATGACGAGACGGCCGCAGCATGGGCAGAGGCTCAGCCGGACAACGTCGAGTGGGAGCGGCGGCAAGCGGATTGGGGTCGAGTCGAGGCGATGATCTGCGGCGCCACGACGGCCGCTGGTCTGCCCTGGCGGTCGGTCCGCTGAGACGCTCCTCGACGTCCGCCAACGGCAGGTCGGACACACGTAGCGGGCCGATTCCAGGACGCTCGCGAGTCGGCGAGCAAGGCATCCCCAACCGAGATCACCACCAGACCGACCTCAACCTACGGCCCGCCGACCCCGATACCGCTCCCGCGGGAAGCCAAGACCGGGCGACCGGAAACCGACGCGGCTCGCCTGGGCTGGGCGTCGCCTCCTGACGCCGATAGCGTCCTCAGGCGCAAGGACTGGGGTCACGCTGGGTGACCGTTCGATTCGCTATGCCCCGGTGATCTGCCCGTCGATGAGCCGGATGCTTCGGGTGGCGGTGGCGCTGGCTCGGGGGTCGTGGGTGGCGAGGATGATGGTGGTGCCCGCTCGGTTGAGGTCGCGGAGGACGCCGAGGATGTCGTCGCCGGTGGCGGTGTCGAGGGCGGCGGTGGGTTCGTCGGCGATGACGATGGCTGGGTTCCGGTAGAGGGCTCGGGCGAGGCACGTTCGTTGCTGCTGCCCGCCGGAAAGCTGGCCGGGGCGGTGGTCGAGGTGGTCGCCGAGTCCGAGCTTGGTGAGCAGGTCGATGGCTCGCTTGCGGGCGTGGCTGCGTGCGTGGTGGGCGAGGATGCCGGGAATAGCGGCGTTCTCGGTGGCGGTGAGGTTTGAGAGCAGGTCGTAGCGCTGGAGGAGGATGCCGATGTCGGCCGCGCGGAGGCGGGTTCGGTCGGTCTCGGAGAGACGTGCGATGTCGCGGCCGAGGACGTGGAGGTTTCCTTCGTCGGGGAGGTCGAGTCCGGCGATGAGGTGGAGGAGCGTGGACTTGCCGGACCCGGACGGCCCCTCGATGGCGACGAACTCGCCGCGCTCGATGCAAAGGTCGATGCCGGCGAGCGCGACGGTGGCGGTCGCTGCGGTGCCGTAGCGGCGGTGCACTCCTGCGAGCTCGACAGCAGGCGTGCCGGCGCCCACGCCTGCCCCGCCAAGGGCGTGGGTTTGGGTGGTGGTCATTTGGTGAGCGTCCTCCGGATCAGGTCGAGGCGGTCGAGGGTGTGGTCGAGCCAGCGGATGTCGGCCTCGACGTGGAAGGCCTGGAGCTCGACGAGGGCAAGGGCCGCTTCGTCGGACTGGTCGTTGCGTGAGGCCAGAAGTGCTCGCATGCGATCGAGGTGCACGGCGCGTTGGGCTTCGAGGAGGTCACGGGTTGGACGCTGGGTGAGGAGGGAGAGGACGACCTTGGGGAACAGGCTGCTCTCGACGGGCCCCGTCACCGGCTCGGTCTGGCGCAGCCACTCGTCGATCGTCGAGACGCCGACCGCGGTCAGCGTGTACGAGCGGCGGTCAGGACCGAGGCCCGGCTCGGGATCGCCGATCGTGACGAGCCCGTCGCGCTGGGAGCGGCCGAGGGTGCTGTAGAGCTGGCCGAACCGCAGCGGCCGTAGGCCTTCGAACAGGCGGTCGTAGGCCCGTTTGAGGTCGTAGCCGTGGCGGGGCTCGGCCTCAAGGAGCCCAAGGAGCGTGTTCTGGATGTGCATCCTCAAGCCTCCGTCGTCGTCGTGCGGCACTGCCACCGCTGCGGTACTCTCCGAGTGTATACACTCGGAGTCGAGGAGGTGGTGGCCATGGTGGCCTTCTGGTGGCTGAATGCACGAGACCTGTGGGTGCACCGCTGGCGCGCTGCCCTCTCAGTCGTCGGCGTCGCTGCCGGGGTCGGTCTCGTCGTCGCCGTGCTGTCGGTGGTGACCTCGGTCCGCGACTCCGCGTCGGCGGCCACGCGCCTGGCTGGCGACCGGGGCATCCTGATCAGCGCACCGTCCACGGCCGGGATGGCACCTTCCATCCTCGATGACGTCGCAGCGACTCCCGGTGTGGCCCACGCAGCACCACTCGTCGTGACTCACGCCGCCATCGCCACGATCGAGACGGTCCTGGTCGGCGTCGATCCTGCCCGTCCCCC
>JAYUDU010000369.1:0-4364 GCA_043739605.1 Acidimicrobiales bacterium
CATGTGCGGCTGTTGGGGGTGCCGTATGCCGACCCGCCACCGCTGGCCGACCGCCGGTCTGCCCCCGAGCGCGACGTCGCCACCGGCGTTGATGCAGAAGTTCTCCAATCCGTGCGCCCGCAGGATGGCACCGGTTGCCTCGATGGCCCAGCCCTTCACCATGCCGGATGGATCGAAGGTCGTGCCGTTGGGGGCGGGCACGGCGAACACGTCGAATGCGCCGCGGCTCTCGTGCTTGACCGCATCGCACCGCAACAGCAGGTCTCTCACCTCCGTGGGGACGCCACCGACGTCGACCTCACCGCGGCCGAGTCGCGTGACGACGCTGTCATCGCGGTAGGTGCTGAAGGTCGCGTCGACGTGGTGCAGCCACGCGATGACCTCATGCAGCCCGGGCGTGTCCACCGTCGGATCTCGGACATCGACGCTGACGGCCATGCCCATCACCTGCTCGACGTGGTGGTAGCCACCTGGGGTCATGTCAGCGTGGTGAGTGCTGCGCTTCGGGCTGCGTCGATCGCCGACTGGAGCGATCGGCGGTAGTCCACGCTCGTGTACGTCGCGCCGCTGACGGTGTCGACGACTGCGCTCTGCGCCGAGAGCGCCTCGCCGTTGAGGGCGGGCACTGCCCTGTCGTTGATTCGGATGCTCTTGCCCTGACCGTTCGGCGAACGGATTGCGTCGACGGCAACGATGGCACCCCCAGACCCGAAGGTCGCTTGGACCTGCACCTCACCCCACTTGTTTTGGAACACGCCTCCGTCAACGACCTTGCTCTTCGGCGCCGTTGTGACCTGTGTGCTTCGTGTTGATCGGAGCGCTGTGGTGGTCGGCGCGATGGATCGGGTCAAGAGCCGTGTCGACGCCGCCGTCGTCGGGTCTGCGAGCGAGCGGACTGCTGCGGGCGCGACCTGCAACGCGACGCTCGGACCACCGTCGCTGCCAGCGGAAAGCAGGAAGAACCCAGTGAGTCCTGCCGTCGCGGCCAGGCTGAGCCCAGCGGCGCCGAGGCGCGCAACTCGGGCCGGATGGCGCCGCGCCGGCCGGGCGCGGGTGACGCCCCGCTCGTGGGCCGTCGCGGGTCCCCCGAGCATCTCGGTGCGGGCGCCGAACGACGCATCCCGGGTCGTCGCTCCGCGGCTGTCGTCGGTCATGCGCCCATACGACCACCCCGTCGGCAGACGATCATCAGAGCTTCCTGGGAGTTCGCCCGGAACGGTCACGTCATCCTGCCGCTCCGGTCCGGCGGGCGAGACGGTCGAACACCCGAACGCCAGCCGCGTACATCGCCGGCGCGACGAGCGCGACGAGGCCGGCCTCCAGGACCACTCGTGACGAGTCGGTGCCCATTCGGTAGGTGTGGATCAGCGCGAACGGGACCCCAACCGCTGACCCGAGGTGGATGACCCGCCACCACGGTCGAGCGCGCAGGCGGCGAGGCCACGTGGTGAACACCGCCCCGGCGAACAGGTACGCCGCCGCCACGCCGAGGGAAAGGCCGAGCCGGTCGGGGGCCGCGAACCCAGGCACCAAGGTCTGGAGCACGCCGATCCCGTTTGAGGAGTCAGCCAGCGACGCGACGATGTGGACACCGACGAGCACCATCGAGATGCCACCCAACGCGTTGTGAAGATCCAGCCACCACGCCGGCCGTCGCCGCGCTCCGGTCTCCCTGGCGCTGAACAGGAGCCCCGATGTGAGGGCTGCGAGGAGCACCACGACCGCCACGATCCCCGACGCTCGCACTAGGGCAGACATGCGCGCCCAGCTCTGGCATCGGGCTCTGGGTGGACGAGACCGGTGTCGTATGCGAGCACCACGGCCTGGACCCGGTCGCGGAGGGTGAGCTTCGCGAGGATGCGGTTGACGTGGGTCTTGATGGTCGCTTCGGAGAGATGGAGGGCCGCGGCGATCTCGAGGTTCGAGCGGCCTGACCCGATGTGGACGAGGACCTCGCGCTCGCGCTCGGTGAGCCGGTCGAGCCGGATGTCCGGCACCCGGGACGGGTCGGGCACGTGGGGAAGGAAGGCATCGATGAGCCGTCGGGTGGCGGTCGGAGCAACGACTGCGTCTCCGCTGGCCACGGCGCGGACCGCGGCGACGAGCTCTTCTGGTTGGGCGTCCTTGAGCAGGAATCCGCTCGCGCCAGCTTTAAGTCCAGCGAAGACGTACTCGTCGACATCGAACGTGGTGAGGATGAGGACGCGCACGTCGGGGTGACGGGCGGCGAGCTGCGTAGTGGCATCGATGCCGTTGACGCCGGGCATGCGGACGTCCATGAGCACGACATCTGGCCGGCATCGCTCCACCATCTCGAGCGCTTCGCGGCCATCGCTTGCCTGGCCGACGACGCTGAGGTCGGGCTGTGCATCAAGGATCATGCGAAACCCGGCTCGCAACAACGGCTGATCGTCGACGAGGAGGATCCGCACCACCGTGGTTCGTGCCGTCGCTTGGACCGCCGGGATCATGCGGGTGCCGTCGCAAGGTCGAAGGTGACCCGGACCGCCCAGCCGCCACCTGGTCGGGGTCCGGTCTGTGCGGTCCCGCCGTAGAGCTCCGCTCGCTCCTGCATGCCGGTGACGCCATGGCCGCGCGACACGTCGGCGGCGCGCTCCGCTCGTCCGTCGTCGACGATCTCGACGACGACGTGTTCGTTGTCGCAGTACTCGAGGGTGACGGCCGCCGATGTGGCATCGGTGGCGTGCTTGAGGACGTTCGTGAGCGCCTCTTGCACAACGCGGTACGCACACAGCTGTGGGCCGGGACCAAGAGGGAACGGCGTACCCGTGACGGTGAGGTGCGTGACGAGACCTGCCGCGCGGACCTGGTCGATGAGGCCGTCGAGGTCGTTCAGGCCAGGTTGTGGTTGCAGGCCGGTCTCAGGGTCGGCGCGGAGCACGCCCAGCACCCGACGCATCTCTGCGATCGCGTTGCGGCCGGTCGCGGAGACCTGGCGCATGGCGGCTCTCGCCTCGATCGGCTCTGAATCGACGACGAACCGCGCTCCATCGGCGAGCGCGATCATCACCGCCAGGTTGTGCGTCACGATGTCGTGCATCTCGCGGGCAATGCGAGCCCGTTCGGACGCAGCAGCGAGCTGGGCCCGGCTGTCGCGCTCTGCCTCAAGCCGAGCCGCCCGGTCTTCAAGCGCAGCAAGGTAAGCGCGGCGGGTCCGAATGTTTACGCCCAACACGACGGCGCTCGTCGTCATCCCGGACAGCAACACGAAGTGCGAGATCGGGCCTGCGTCGCCGCCTTCCCACCGTGCTGCGGCCAACGCCGCGCCGACCTCGACGATGGCTGCGGCGACGATTGCCGCGCGCTGGGGGCGCTGCGCTGCGATCGTGTAGAGGGCGACGAGCAGAGCAGCGTCGGCCGCGAGGGGAGGAGCGGTGACCCATTGGACGAGCGCGGCCGCAGTGATCGCCGCGAAGACCGCTTCTGGGGCACGGCGACGGAACCACAGGGGAGCCACGAGGGCGACGGTCAACGTCCACGTGAGCATCGATCCCGTCCCCTCGTGCACCAGTCGACCGCCACCGACGGCAAGGAGGAAGACGATGACGCCGGTGTCGAGCAGCAGCGGCCGGTGCTGCACGAACGAGGGCAGTGCCGCACGAAGTGAAGCTGGCGGGGAACCGTGCCGCGTCGGTGGCGTCATCGAAGTGCTCGCCCTGGGGGCGCTACGCGTCGCGCCGCTTGAGGAACGCTGAGGCGACCACGAGCGAGACGACCACGTATGCGCAGAACAACGCGAATCCAGTCCACGGTCCCATCATGCCCCCGTCAGGCTTCACTGCGATGATCGCCTGGCCGGCGCTGCTCGGGATGTAGGGCGTGATGTTCTTGCTCCACGCCTGGGGGAGCACGGCGCCGAGGATGGGCAGGACCAGCACGATGCCGACGAGCGTCGCGATGGCCCCAGACGTGGACCGGAGGATCGCTCCGATGGAGAGGCCGAGCAGTCCCACCCCGGTCAGGTACAGGGCCGTTCCCGCGAGCGCGCGCGGCACGCCGGCGTCGCCGATGCCGACACCGAGATGCTGGATGGCGAGGATGCGCTGGCCGCCGAGGAACGCACCGAGCGACGCGACGAGCATCACGACGAACGCGGCGGCGCCAAACACAGCAGCCTTGGCCCACAGCACCGGAATGCGTCGAGGCACGGCAGCCAGGGATGCCCGGATCATGCCCGTTGCGTGTTCACCCGTGATCACGAGGACGCCGAGCACCCCGATGGCGAGCTGCGCGAGGAACAACCCGCGCTCGCTGTGAACGGTGGCGTCGAAGCCCAGAAGCTCACCGCGTCCCCGCTCCGCAAGGTGGCTCTCGAAGCCCCAGCTGAACAGGCAGCCGAGTCC
>JAYUDU010000370.1:0-4361 GCA_043739605.1 Acidimicrobiales bacterium
CTTCACAGAGCCCGGCGGGATCGGCACGTGGTCCACCGGGTCGTCGCCGTCGAGGGTGATGGCGGCCAAGACCTGGCGTTCCGCACCAAGGGCGACGCCAACTCCGTGCTGGATCCCTCGCCGGTCAGGCCACGGATGATCGAGGGGCGCGTGCGCTACCGGGTCGTGGGCCTCGGCCGGCTCGTCCGGTGGACCACCGGGCCACGGGTGGCGATGGGCCTCGCGGGAGCTCCGCTGCTTGCGCTCGGCGGCAACGAGGCCCTCGCCAGGCGTCAAGCCCGCCAGCGGCGCGCGACCACGATCGAGATCGAGTGGTTGCGCCAGCGGGTCACCATCGAGCGCGACGCCCGCATGCTAATGGAGCGCCACGTCGTCGACCGGCGCGGCGCTGACGAAAGGCCTGGGACCCCATGACATCCGTCAACACCCCGATGTGGGTGGTCTGGCGGCTCATTCGGGAGTCCAGATGGACGCGATCGGTGCCGCCGCGAGGCGGTCCCCCCATTGGATCGTCGCGGATCCGGTGTGCAGGACGACGCCGGCCACGAAGCGGTCGCCGAGTCGGCTTCGCAGCCATGCGAGGTGGTTGGCCATCGCTCGCGTCGGCGTGGCTGTTGCCTTGATCTCGAAGGCCAGGACCTCACCCCCAGCAAGCTCGATGAGGAGGTCGACCTCGTGCCGGCCATCCTCCTCCCGCAGGTGATACAGCCTCGCCCCGGGAGCAGCAACGCTGATCTCGGGGCGGAGCTGAGCCGCGACGAAGGTATCGATGACGCGGCCGAGGAGGTCGGCATCGCGGAGCACCTTCCGCGCGTCGAGGCCGAGAAGCGGTCCGAGCAAGCTCGGGTCGATGATGTACCGCTTCGGCGTCGACACGAGGCGCTGCATGCGACCAGCCGACCACGCTGGCACCCGTTCGGTCACGAACGTCGCCTCGAGAGCGTTGTCATAAGCGACGCCCGTTGGGCGGGTCACCTCGGCCGCGTCATGCAATAGCTTGTGCTGAACGACGCCGGCGGTGTTCGCAGCGCATGCCTGGAGGTACCGACGCAACCGTGCCGGGTCGCGGAGACCGCCGAGCAAGGCAAGGTCGTGGCCCGTCACCTGGTCCACGTGGCTTGCGAGCATTGCTGCGCGCGTTCGTGCAGACCGGGAGACGAGTTCGGGCTGACCGCCTCGGAGGGCGAGGTCGACGTAGTCGCGCACATCGGGCGGAGAACGCACCGTGTGAAGCGCATCGACGCCATGCTCCGCCATGCGGTCAACGATGGACGTTGCTCTCACATCGCCGACGAGTTCGCGCTCGCTCAACTGCCACATCGGGATGCGCACGACCCGCCCAGTTGCGGGCCATCCCGAGCTGCCAAGGTCCGCAGATGTTGAGCCGGTCAGGAGGAATTGGCCCGGCGAGAAGTTGGCGTCGACGGACCGCTTCACCGCTCCAAGGATCTCGGGAACGAGCTGCCACTCGTCGATGAGCAGGGGGCGGTCGTGGACGGCGAGCTGCTGGTCGGCGTCTGCTCGTGCGGCCATTGCGCGGCCAGGGACGTCGAGCGCGAGTACGTCGACGGCGCGCCGCCGCGCCGTCGTGGTCTTCCCGCAAGCTCGGGGACCGACGAGGAGGAGCGCCGGCAACTCCGCGAACAACTCATCAAGCAGCGGGTCGACGAGCCGCTCAACGTAGATCTCCGTCCTCGGCACGCGCTTCATACTATCGCTCCCACGCGATAGATGCTTTCGGTCTGACGCGCCTTTCATCATCGCTCTCACGCGGCAATCTCCCCGTGACCGGCATGGTTGCGCGTCCGGCTACGCCGCCTTGAGGTCGGCCAGGATCTGGGCGAATGCGTCGGGATCTGAGGTGTAGGGGGCGTAGAAGCTGAAGCGGTCGATGGCGCCGCCGAAGCGTTCGCGGACGCGAGCGGCGACGGTGTCGGGGCCGGCGACGATGGCGAAGGCGTTGAGGATGTCGTCGTCGATGAGCTTGCCCATGGCCTGCCACTTGTCGGTCCGATCCGACTTGCTGAGCGCGTTCAGCTCGGTCTGGATGTCGCCCCAGCCGTGCAGCTCGAGGACAGGGCGGTATGCCGGCGTCGAGCCGTAGAACGCGATCTGCTGCTTGGTAGCGGCGGTGGCCTTCTCGATCTCTTCGTCGTTGGTGCCGGTGACGACGAAGCCGGGATAGCTGACCTCGAACGCGTCGCGGCTCGCGCCGCTCTTGTCGAGGCCGCGCTGGATGGCGGGGAGCGTGACCTCCTTGAGGTAGCGCTCGGTGGTGAAGCCGTGGACGAGGATGCCGTCGCACACCTCTCCCGCCACCTCCGTCATCTTCTGGCCGACCGCGGCCAGGAACACCTTGGGCACGCCGTGGGGGTTGGGCCCTGGGTCGAAGAACGGCGTCATCAGGGTGTGGGTGTAGAACTCGCCCTTGAACGACAGCTTCGTGCGGTCGTTCCAGCTGGCCCAGATGGCGCGCATCGCCAGCACGAACTCCCGCATGCGGGGCGCCGGGTGGCTCCACGGCATGGAGAAGCGCTTCTCGATGTGCGGCTGGATCTGGCTGCCGAGGCCGAGGTTGAAGCGGCCGTTGGAGGCGAGCTGGAGGTCGTTGGCCGTCTGCGCCAGCGTCATCGGACTGCGGGCGAACGCCACCGCGATGGAAGTGCCGAGCTCGATGCGTTCGGTCGTCTGCGAGGCGAGGAGCAGCGGGAAGAACGGATCGTGACTGGTCTCGGCGGTGAACACGCCGTCGTAGCCCTTCCGCTCCTGCTCGGCCGCCGCCGCGCCGACCTCACTGAACTTCGCTGTCGGAATGCTGCCGTCGACCTTCATGCGCCGACCTTACGCATCATCGGCCCCGGCCCGGTGACGACGGTGTCAGTCTCGCCGGGCGGTGGACGTCGCGACTGCGACCTCGAACACGCGGCTACTGCCCGTCTTGGCCGCGCAGGAAGCGCTCCAGCTCGATGGCCAGCTCGTCGCCGCTGGGGAGTTCGTCGGCGCCCGGCAGCTGGGGGCCTTGTTCGATGGTGCCGAACTCTGCGTCGTACTGGGCCTCGAGCTGGGCGAGGAGTGAGCCGTGGTCGTCTGAGTTGGTGATGAGGCCGTCGATGCGGCCCCGCGTCGCCATGGCTGCTTGGGTGAGCGAGGTGGTCTCGACCGCTAACCCCGTCAGGTTGTGCAGGCCATCGAGCAGGGCGACGCTGGCCGATGGCCACGGCACGTTGGCGATGTAGTGCGGCACGCGCGCCCACAGCGTGCACGCGTCCATGCCCTTTGCCGCACAGGCTTGCTCAAGGGGCGCTTGCACGCCGCACGGCACGTCGATGGTGCCGCCGACGAAGCCGATGGCCCGAGCCAGCTCTGCGTTGGATGCGGTGATGGCAAGGCGGGTCGGGCGAGTGTGGGGGACGGGCGCGGGAAAGGCGCCGAAGCCCACCATCCGGGTGCAGCCCCACCCGGCCGCCAGCGCGGCGACCTCCTCACAGAACGCATGCCAGCGCATGTCAGGCTCCGGGCCGACCAACAGCAGCGCCTCCGCGCCGCTGCGGTCGCGGGCCACGTAGATCTCGGGTTCTGGCCACGCCAGCTCACCAAGCACCCCTTGCTCGATGTGCATGATCGGCCGACGGGCCCGATGATCGATGAGCTCGTCGCCGTCGAAGGTGACCAGCAGCTCCGTTTCGCACGTCGCCCGCAACGAGGCCATGGCCGCCGACGCGCCGATGCCGGCGTCGATCCATCCCTCGAGGCAGACGACGAGAGGTCTCGCCGCGGGTTCGAGATCTCGGAGCGGGGTGGCGAGCGCCATGGGACAGATGAATCTAGGCCCCACCCAGCGCTTCTTTGGTCATTGGGCAACGCCAAGCGCGCCCAAAGACCAAAGAACGGCAAAAACGGGCGGCGGGTGGGGCCGGGTCTGGGCGGTCAGCCGAGGGCGGTGCGGGCGGCTTCGCCGAGGACGCCGACCTGGTGTGCGAAGCCTTCGAAGCCGCTGGCGTCGCCGCCGCCGGAACCACCCGCGTAGCGCGTGTACACGCCCTCCAAGATGCAGGCGAGCTTCCAATAGCCGAAGGCCGTGTAGAAGCTCAGCTGGCTCAGGTCGCGGCCGGTGCGGGTGGCGTAGCGGTCGCATAGCTCAGCTCGCGTCGGGAACCCGGGGAGGCCGGTGGCGGACACGCCAAGCGGCGTGTTCCTGTCGGCGTCCTCGTTCCAATAGACCATCAACAGCCCCATGTCTGCGAGCGGGTCACCGAGGGTGCAGATCTCCCAATCGAGCACTGCCAACACCTTGCCATCGGCATCGAACATGGTGTTGTCGAGGCGGTAGTCGCCATGCACGATCGCCGCGGGCCCCTGTT
>JAYUDU010000371.1:0-4343 GCA_043739605.1 Acidimicrobiales bacterium
AGCTCCTCGGTGACATGGCGCACGAGGAGGCCCAGCCGTCCGACGTCTGGGAAGCGAGGGTCATCGATGCCCTCTGCTGTTGCCGCGGCGGCGCAGACCGGGCCGACGCAGGCCGCGACGACGCCGCGCTCGTTGAACGCGCGCCGAAGGCCGTCGGCCTGGCCGGTGAGCTCTGCCACCGTGAACAGGTTGGTGACAGCCGGCGCGGCCGTGAACGTGACGGCGTGGACCCGACCCTCGATCACCGCGTCGATGAGCCGCCGAGCCGCCTTGTCATCATCGGGCAATCGCCAGCGGTAGACGGGCACGGCGATGACGGTGAGGCCGGCCGCCGCGAGGCCGGTCTCCTCCGCTCGCGTCGACGCGCCGTGCTCCTGTACGGCGACGCGTGCGCCGGGGGGCGCGTCGTCGACGACGGCGTTGAGCGCGTCCGGGAGACGCTCGGACAGCGGCCGACGCCACACCGGGATGCCGAGCCCTTCGAGCGTCGCCGCCGCCTTGGCCCCTCGGGCAACGACCTTTGCGGTGGCGATGGTGTCGGTGAGCCGGTCGCCGAGGCCCCACGCCTGCGCGGCCTCGAACCACGCCCGGACGCCGATGCCGGTGGTCGCGATGAGGTACGCGGGAGGGCGGGCCAGCACCTCGACGGTGGCCGCGTGCAGTGCCTCTTCGTCGCCGAGGTACTGCGTCGCGATGGTCGGGCCGTGCAGGACGCGCGCACCCCTCCGCTCAAGCAGCTGCGCTTGCTCCTCGCTGCGGCGGTCCGCGGTGATGCCGATGGTGTAGCCGGTCAGCGGCGGGGCTCCGGGCGCAGGCCAGGTGCCCCGGGGCTCGGGCGACGTCGGGGTCACGGTCATCGTTCATACAGAGAACCCGATCACGGTGTGGGAGTCGTTTCACCTCTGGGTCAGGGGCACGAACTCGATCTGTACGTGATCTGACGTCGATGTTGCTGGGAGGTCACGACGAGCGCACACCGCCTTCACCGCATCGGGTGCGCGACACGTGCGGGTGCCGTCACCGAGGCGCAACGGTTCGCACACAGCGCTCGGGTTGGATGCAGGCATGGCAGTACGAGCGATCTCCCAGCTGCGCGGCAAGGGCCACACCCCAAGCCTCGTCGCCGGTCTTCTCCACTTCGATGTCTCCTTCATGGTGTGGGTCATCGTCGGCGCACTCGGTGCATTCATCGCCAAGGACCTGCACCTCTCACCTGCGCAGAAGGGGCTCATGGTCGCGGTGCCACCGCTCGGCGGGTCGTGCTTCCGGCTTCTCCTCGGCCCCCTCGTCGACCGGCTCGGCGCCAAGCGCACCGGCCTGGTGTCCATGGGGCTCACCTTCCTTCCTCTCGCCTGGGGTTGGCTCGCCGCCACCTCGTACCTCCAGGTGCTCGGCCTTGGCCTGATGCTTGGCATCGCTGGGGCCAGCTTCGTCGTCGCACTGCCGCTGGTGTCGCGCTGGTATCCGCCAGAGCAGCAGGGCATCGTGATGGGCATCGCCGGCGCAGGAAACTCCGGCACCCTCATCGCCTCGCTGGCGGCGCCGCGCATCGCCACCCACATCGGTTGGCATGCAACGTTCGGGGTGGCGATGGCGCCGGTCGCACTGGTGTGGTGCGCATTCGCGATCCTCGCCAAGGAGCCGCCTCGCCCGGTGGTGTCGACGAAGCGTTCGACCATCGCCAGCCTGCTCGGCGAGACCGACGCCCGTTGGCTGTGTGCGTTCTACATGGTGACGTTTGGTGGCTTCGTCGGTCTGTCCGGCTACCTGCCCATCTTCTTCGTTGACCGCTTCGGCCTAGCCAAGGTCGCCGCTGCGGGGTACGCGGCGCTGTGCGCATCCGCAGGTTCGTTCCTCCGTCCCGTCGGCGGCGGCCTTGCCGATCGGTTCGGCGGCACGAAGGTTCTCATCGGCGTGCTCGGAGCCGTCAGCGCACTCGCCCTGTTCTTGGGCGCACTGCCCGGCCTTGGGATCACCGTCGCCCTCCTCTTCGCGACGTTGGGCGGTCTCGGTCTTGGCAATGGCGCGGTGTTCCAGCTCGTCGGCAAGCGCTTCCCCGACCGCATCGGCTCGATGACGGGCCTCGTCGGCGCCGCGGGCGGCTTCGGCGGCTTCCTGCTGCCGTTCGGTCTCGGTTCTCTCGCTGGCCGGACCGGCACGTTCGCGGCCGGCTTCGTGGTGTTTGGCGGTGCCGTGCTCCTCGGCCTCGTCGCGGTGCGCTTCCGTCACGTCGCGTGGAGACGACCGGCCATGTCGATGGTGGGGGAGATCGCCTGATGCGCAGACGCCTTGTCGTCGTCGGCCACGGGATGGTCGGCCACCACCTCGTCGCGGAGATGGCCCGCCTCGGAGCCCTCGACGGCCCGACCGGATGGGATATCACGATCCTCGCAGAGGAGTCACGCGCCGCGTACGACCGCGTGCATCTCTCCGCCGCCTTCGACGGTGCGGGGGAGGCCGAGCTCACCCTGTGCGAGCCGTCGCTCTACGACAACGCCGCCATCGACCTTCGCCTCGGGCGGCCTGCCGCCAGCATCGACGCGGCGGCACACACGGTCTGCATCGGCGACGGCGAGTGGATCGCATACGACGCCTGCGTGCTCGCCACCGGGTCCTCTCCCTTTGTGCCACCCCTGCCGGGACGCGAGGCGGACGGGTGCTTCGTGTACCGAACGCTCGACGACGTCGACGCCATCAAGGCGTGGTCGGCACAGGCCAGAGCGACCGCCGCTGCCGCGGGACGAAGCGGCCTCGGCACCGTCATCGGCGGGGGTCTGCTCGGCCTCGAAGCCGCCAACGCACTGCGCCTCGCTGGGCTTGAGGTGACCGTCGTGGAGATGGCGCCGCGCCTCATGCCGGTGCAGCTCGACGACGGTGGCGCCGCCGCGCTGCGGACCCGCATCGAGGACCTCGGCCTGCACGTCCGCACCGGTGCTCGCACCACCGCAGTCGTGGCTGATGGCGGAGGCAAGGTGAGCGCGCTCGCCCTCGCCTCCGACACCGACGGCGAGCCAGATGAGCTGCTCGCAACAGACATCCTGGTGTTCTCCGCCGGCATCCGCCCCCGCGACGACCTTGCGGCCGCGGCCGGCGTCGATCGCCACGAACGCGGTGGCATCCTCGTCGATGCCGGCTGTCGCACCTCGGTCGAGGGGGTATGGGCCATCGGCGAGTGCGCCGTCGCGCACGGCCGCATCTGGGGTCTGGTCGCTCCGGGCCAGCGGATGGCGGAGGCGGTGGCGGCCCAGCTCGCAGGAACCAACCTCGATGCAGAGTTCGCGTCCACCGATCTGTCGACCCAGCTGAAGCTCCTCGGCGTCGATGTGGCATCTGTCGGCGACCCGCACGCGATTGGCACCCACGTCGTCATCTCCGACCCGCTCACCCTCACCCACCGCAAGGTCATCCTCGACGCACAGCGTCGTGTGATCGGTGCCGTGCTGGTCGGCGACGCCGCACCCTTCGGGTCGCTCGTCGGCGCGCTGCGGTCCGGTGTCAGCATCGACGACGCCGTCGCGATGCTGGTGCCGGCCTCGGCGCCGCCGACCGACAGCCCGAGCACTCTCATCTGCTCGTGCAACGGGGTGACCCAAGGCGACATCACCGCGGCCATGGAGTCCGACGGTCTGTGCGACGTCGCCGGAGTCAAGGCGTGCACCCGGGCGGGCACCGGCTGCGGCGGCTGCATCCCGCTCGTCACCGGCATCGTCAACCGTCACCTCGAGGCTACCGGCCAGGTCGTCTCGCGCAGCCTGTGCGAGCACTTCGCGTTCTCCCGCCAGGACCTCCACGACATCGTCGCCATGCGCAACATCGCCAGCTTTGGCGAGCTGCTCGCCGGCTGGGGCACTGGCCGTGGCTGTGAGGTCTGCAAGCCGACCGTCGCGTCGATCCTCGCCGGTCGCCCCGGCGGCGGCCACATCCTGGCGGGCGAGCAGGGCAGCCTCCAAGACACCAACGACTGGGCCCTCGCCAACCTCCAGAAGAACGGCACGTACTCGGTCGTGCCCCGCATGCCCGGTGGCGAGGTGACCCCCGCTCAGCTGGCCGAGGTTGCCGCCATCGCCGCCGACTACGACTTGTACCTGAAGGTGACCGGCGGTCAGCGCCTCGACATGTTCGGTGCTCACCTCGATGACCTGCCCACCATCTGGGCCCGTCTTCGTGCCGTTGGCCTCGAATCTGGCCACGCCTACGGCAAGGCGTTACGGACCGTCAAGAGCTGCGTCGGCGAGTCCTGGTGCCGCTACGGGGTGCAGGACTCGACGTCCCTCGCGGTGGCGCTTGAGCTGCGCTACCGCGGGTTGCGTTCGCCCCACAAGCTGAAGATGGCGGTCTCCGGA
>JAYUDU010000372.1:0-1529 GCA_043739605.1 Acidimicrobiales bacterium
ACTGACAGCTGACGCGGTTCCCGTTGCGATCGCGTTTCACGATGGCCTCGACCTGCCTCCGGCGGCGTCCGAGGTCGAAGCACTGGCCGAGCTGGAAGCCCTCGCCGCGCGCAACCGGCCGATGGTGTCGATGCTCGGTCGAGGCTGGAACGACACCATCACTCCCCCGGTCATCCTCCGCAACGTTCTCGAGTCTCCCGCCTGGTACACGGCATACACGCCGTATCAGCCCGAGATCAGCCAGGGTCGATTGGAGGCGCTCCTCAACTTCCAGACCGTCATCTGCGACCTCACGGGGCTTCCCGTCGCCGGAGCCTCGCTGCTGGATGAGGCCACCGCCGCCGCCGAGGCGATGACGCTGTGCCGTCGCCACTCGAAGGCACCAGCCGACGCTCCGTTCGTCGTCGACGCCGACTGCCACCCCCAGACCATCGCCGTCATCAAGACCAGGGCCGAGCCGCTTGGCCTGCCCATCATCGTGCGTGACCTCGCAGTCGAGGGCTTGCCCACCGGCGATCCCGCGCCGTTCGGCGTGCTCGCTGCCTACCCGGGTTCCTCCGGTCGCGTCACCGACCTGCGCCCGCTCATCGCCGCCGCCCACGATGCGAACACGCTCGTCGCGGTGACGGTCGACCTCCTGGCGCTGTGCGTGCTGGAGGCGCCCGGGCACTTGGGCCCGCCGGTCGGCGTCGAGCGGATCCGAGGGACGAGGATCGAGGAGACGCCACAGGCACACACCGGCGCCGACATCGTGGTCGGGTCGGCGCAACGCTTCGGCGTACCGATGGGCTTCGGCGGTCCGCACGCCGGCTTCATGGCGGTACGTGAGGGACTCCAGCGCTCGATGCCCGGCCGCCTCGTCGGCATGTCCGTCGATGTCGACGGCAACCCCGCGCTGCGCCTGGCGCTCCAGACCCGCGAGCAGCACATCCGCCGCGAGAAGGCAACCTCCAACATCTGCACCGCCCAGGTGCTGCTCGCCGTCATCGCCGGGATGTACGCCGCCTACCACGGGCCGGAGGGCCTCACGATGATCGCCCGGCGCGTGCACCGCCAGGCGGCGACGATCGCGGCAGCAGCCTCTGCCCAAGGCCTCGAGGTCGTCCACGCCCACTTCTTCGACACCGTGCAGGTGCGTACGGCGGGCAAGGCGGCCGCAGTGGCCGAGGTCCTCACCACCATCGGCATCGAGCCGCTCGTGGTCGACGACGACGTGATCTCCTTCTCGTGCGACGAGACGACGACCGACGCCCACGTCGTCAACGTCCTCGACGCGCTGGGGGTGGCCACCGCACACCGGCCGATGCAGGTTGTCGCCGACGCCATCGACGCAGTTCGGGCCGAGATCCCGGTTGCGATGCCGCCCGGCTTGGGTCGTGAGACGCCGTTCCTCACCCACCCGGTCTTCCACGACCATCGGTCGGAGACGGAGATGTTGCGCTACCTGCGCCACCTCTCCGACATGGACCTCGCCCTCGACCGCACCATGATCCCACTGGGCAGCTGCACGATGAAGCTGAATGCCACGG
>JAYUDU010000373.1:0-4336 GCA_043739605.1 Acidimicrobiales bacterium
CGCAGGCGCTGCGCGCGTGCGTCGACGTACCGACCGCCAGCCGGGACATCTACGAGGATCTTCCCGGCTGACGCACACCCCGCTGCGTTCTTTGGTCAATGGGCAACGAGATGCGCGCCCATAGACCAAAGAACGGCAGTTATTGCTGCACCAGCATGATGTCGTTGCCCTCTGGGTCTTTGATGCCGGCGAGGGTGGGTTGGCCCGGCAGGTCGAACGGCTCGGCAGTGATGGCGCCGCCCAGCTCGACGGCGCGGTCGAGGGTCTCCCGGAGGCTGCGCACCTGGATGTAGAGCGACACGCCCGGCGCGGCTCCGCCCTGGAAGTGGCCGCCGGGGCCGGGCTCGGGTCCGCCGATGCCTGCAGCGATGGGCACGAATGGCCCGGGCGCCATGTCCCAGCTGAACAGGTGTCCATAGAAGGCGCACTGCGCCTCGATGTCGACGGCCGTGATGGCCCAGTGCACAACGGGACGCGCCCAATCGGTCATGGTGTCGACCGTACCCGGCCGTGATGCGATGCTCTCGGTGTGCCCCGACCGGACGCCGCCACGCCTCCCGCGTGGGCTCGCCCACCCGCCGACGGTCGCCCGTCGATTCGCACCGTCGGTCCCCAGCGTGGCCGGCTGCTGGCATCGCACACCGAGACCTGGGATCGCCTTGCCCCGCACCTGATCGTCGACGTGGCGTGGGTCGTGGCCACGAGCACTGCGGGGCCGATCCTGCTCGACGTCGGGGCGGGCGACGGCGTCTCGACCGTTGCCATGGCGGAGGCCGACCTTGCGACGCAGCACGTCGCGGTGGAGGTGCATCGGCCCGGCATCGTTCGTCTCCTGCGGTCGGTGGAGGAGCGCGGCCTGACCAACGTACGGGTAGTCGAAGGTGACGTGTGGGACCTCCTCACGACGCTCAAGCCGGGGTCGATTGCCGCGGTGCAGTGCTGCTTCCCAGATCCCTGGCCCAAGGCGCGCCACCGCTGCCGCCGCCTCGTGCAGCCGGCGTTCGTGTCGAGGGTCGCCGACCTGCTCGTGCCCGGCGGAGAGCTGCGCCTGGCCACCGACTGGGCCGAGTACGCAGACGGCATGCGCGCCGCGGTCCTCGCCGAGCCGCGCCTGGCGCCCGACCTCAGCGCCGATGGATGGTCGCCGCGCTTCGCCGGGCGACCGGTGACGACGTACGAGCGTCGCGGCCTCCTGGCCGGCCGCCCGCCGCGGGACGTCCGCGCACGTAGGGTCGGGGCATGACGATGCGCACCGCCCGCTTGGGCGCTCTTGAGGTCTCGACGATCGGGCTGGGATGCATGGGCATGTCGCAGGCCTACGGCGCGGCCGCCGCCCGCGACGACGTCCGCTCGATCGAGGTGCTGCACCGGGCGATCGACCTCGGCTGCACGTTCATCGATACCGCCGACATCTATGGCGTCGGGACCAACGAGACGCTCGTCGGGCAGGGCCTCGTCGGCCGCAGAGACCAGGTCGTGCTGGCCACCAAGTTCGGGCTGCTCCCGGGCGATGGTGCCGCCAAGGGTCGGCCCGGACGCATCGACGGGTCGCCGGCGCACGCAGCCGCGGCGATCGACGCGTCCCTTCAGCGCCTTGGCGTCGACCACGTCGACCTGTGGTACCTCCATCGCCTCGACAAGACGGTCCCGATCGAGGAGACGGTCGGAGCGATGGCCGAGCAGGTTGCTGCCGGCAAGGTGGGTCACCTTGGCCTGTCCGAGGTGTCGGCATCGACGCTGCGCAAGGCGGTCGCCACGCACCCCATCGCTGCTGTGCAGAGCGAGTGGTCGCTGTGGACACGAGACCCCGAGGACCGCGTGCTGCCGGCGTGTCGCGAGCTGGGCGTCGGCTTCGTGCCGTTCAGTCCGCTCGGCCGTGGCTTCTTGACGGGCGCGCTGCGTACCCCAGACGACTTCGATGCCGGCGACATGCGCCGCTTCCTCCCTCGCTTCCAGGGCGAGGCGTTCCAGGCCAACCTCGACCTCGTCGACGCCCTGGCCGCCCTGGCGGCATCGAGGGGCGTTACCGCCAGCCAGCTGGCTCTCGCCTGGTTGCTGGCCCAGGGCGACGACATCGCGCCCATCCCCGGCACCACCAACCTCGGCCGGCTTGAGGAGAACCTCGGTGCCGCCGACGTCGCCCTCACTCCAGACGAGCTGGCCGCTCTTGAGGCGATCGTCTCACCAGACCTGGTGACGGGGCCACGGTACGCAGACATGACCCACATCGACCGCGACTGACCGTCGACCTGCCTCGGCGTCGGCCATTTGTGATTCACTTCACAAAGTCGGCGGAGAGGCGTACGGTGACCACATGGCCGAACGTCATCGGGTCGTCGTGGTTGGTGCCGGCTTTGGCGGGCTCGCGGTAGCGCGGGCGCTCGCCGAGGAGCCGGTCGATGTCGTGCTCGTGGACGCCAACAACTTCCACACGTTCCAACCGCTGCTCTACCAGGTGGCCACCGCCGGCCTCGATGCCGACGACGTCGCCCACTCGGTCCGCGGGATCTTCCAGGGGCAACGCAACATCACCGTGCGGATGGCGAAGGTCACCGCCGTCGACCTCGATGCCCGCACTGTCACCACCGACCGCGGCGAGCCTCTGCACTACGACGACCTCGTCCTTGCCGCGGGTGCGATCAGCGCCGACTTCGGGGTGCCGGGCGTCGCCGAGCACGGCCTGCCACTGAAGGCGCTCGAGGACGCGGTGACCCTGCGCGAGCACGTGCTGGACCGGTTTGAGGCGGCAGCCGTCGAGCCGGCGCTCGTCGAGGTCGGCGCGCTCTCGGTCGTCGTCTGCGGCGGCGGTCCGACCGGCGTCGAGATGGCCGGCGGGCTGATGGAACTGTTCGAGCGGGTGCTGTCGCGCGACTTTCCGGCGCTCGATGTGCGCAGGGCGCGGGTCGTGCTCGTTGAGGCCGGGGACCGCCTGCTGCCGCCGTTCCACCCGAAGCTGTCGGAGCGCGCCCGGCGCACGCTCGCCCGCCGTGGCGTCGAGGTGCTCCTCGGCGTCGGCGTGGCGCGGGTCGCGGCCGACGGCGTCGAGCTGGCCGATGGCCGGTGGCTGCCGGCGCAGACAACTGTGTGGGCGGCCGGCGTGCGCGCCAACCCGTTGGCCGAGGCGCTGCCCGTCGAGCGCGGGCGCGGGGGCCGGATCATCGTCGGCGATGACCTCACGATCCCCGGCCGTCCCGAGACCTTCGTGATCGGCGACCTCGCCCTGGTCGACGGCGGCGACGGCCCGCTTCCACAGGTCGCCCAGCCCGCGATCCAAGGCGGCCACCACGTGGCCCGCCAGATCGGCCGTCGGCTCGCGGGTCGACCGCTCGAGCCGTTTCGCTACGTCGAGAAGGGCTCGATGGCGACGATCGGTCGCCACGACGCGGTCGCCGACCTCGGCCACGGCATCCGCCTTGGCGGCCCCATCGGGTGGGCGGCCTGGCTCGGCCTGCACCTCGTGTACCTGATCGGGTTCCGCAACCGGGCCAACGTCCTCGTGAACTGGGCGTGGAACTACGTCACCTACGACCGAGGCTCGCGCATCCTCGCGGCGTCCCAGCGGCCGCCCGCCGCCCGGCCAAACGCTCCGTCGTTCGGCCCGTCGGTCAGCCCGTCGGTCAGCCCGGAGTCTCCGGCCACGGCCGCATCCAGTCCTCGATCCCCAGGGTGAGGCCGCTGCAGAGCGTGCAGATCATCCGGTACCAGCCGATGACGATCAGCAGCTCCATGCGTTGCTCCTCGCCCAGATCGACCGACAGTGCGGCCCACGTCTCGTCGCTCCACGAGCCGCTGGCTTCAAGCTGGTCGACCGCGCCGATGATCGCCTGCTCTGCGCTCGACCACATCGGGTCGCCAGCAGCGCCGACCGCAAGGGCATCGCACTCGTCCCAGTTCACCCGGGCGAGCGGCCCCCAGAACGCCGCCTGGCCACCCCACTCGTAGGCGCAGCCGACCTGGCCGCAGGTGCGCAGGATGGCGATCGTGCGGTCGCGGTGGCTGAGCTTGCCGTCGACGTAGAGGCCCTCGCCGAGGTTGCGGGCGCGGTCGGCCAGCTTTGGGTGACGCGCCAGCGTGCGGGTCAGCAGCAGCGGCGGGTACGTGGCGGCGGGATGACCCCATCTGCCGATGGCGTCGGCGTCCTCGTCGCTCCACGGCTTGGCGAGCGGCGAGACCCGGCTCGTCGTGTCGTCGACGGCGATGCGATCGCGAGAGGCGTCCATCCCGCTTGTCTACCTGGCGGCGGCGGCGGAGAAGACGACGACAAGAGGCAACGAGCGAGGACCTCAGCGGCACGCAGGCCTTGCTCGCAGCTGGCGCTGTGCTTGGTCGACCGGTG
>JAYUDU010000374.1:0-1523 GCA_043739605.1 Acidimicrobiales bacterium
GCCAACGTCAACGTTGTCGATGCCGACCCCGGCTCGACCGACCATCACCAAGTCGCGGCCGGCCGCGAACACCGCCGCGGTGACCTTGGTCGCGGACCGGATGACGAGCGCGTGGGCGCCAACGACGGCATCGAGGAGCTGGTCGGGCGAAAGACCGAGCTGGACATCCACGTCATGGCCGGCAGAGCGCATAGCAGCCAGACCCGACTCTGCGAGCTCTTCGGTGACCAAGACGCGACCCATGCGCGGCAGTCTCGCGAGCCTGCGGCGCCCACGGCCAACCCATTGCCGTCTCGGCCTGTACAGGAGCGACGGCGCGGCCACGCGGTCGCCGCCAGGAACCGAGGCTGACCCCTGAGGCACACTGAGGATCGTGACCGCCGTTCATCCTCCTGTCCACGGGCGGGTGCGCATCGGGCGATCTGTTGTCGGCGGCTGCCCGTCAACGCCGCAGGCGGGAACGTCGATGGCGCGCCGGCTCGGCCTCGACCGCCGGGCAATCAGCGTCGTCCCTCCCGCCGACCAGCACCAACGACGGACGATGCGCATGACCGTGCACGCCGTCGGCCCTTCGAACATCCGACGCAGCACAGCCCAGCGGTCGAGACGGATGCTCGCATCGGCTGCGCTCTGCATCGGAGCGCTCGGCTGCACGACGACCAGCCACGGCGGCCCTTACGCAGAGCAGAAGATCTGCGGTCAGGTGGTGTTCGCATCGCTGGGCGGCTTCGTCCCCAACGTCGTCGACCTGACGACCTACGGCGACGGGCGAGCCGTTACCGGATACGCGGACCTCTTGCGCATCCGCGTCGCTTCCGGCTGCTCGGTCGGCGCGATGGTGATGGTCGATCCGCCCGGAGCGCTGCTCGTACGCGTCGTCGCGCTCGCGAAGGACGGGAACGCCACAGTGGTGGCCCTCGCCCCAGGGACGGCGAAGGGCGCGACTCTCACCGCTGTCGCTGGCGGCCGCTCCCGGACAGTGCGCGTCGACCTCGCGTAGCCCGCGCCTACGCGAAGAGCTTCTGCAACCGGGTGATGCCTTCTTCGATGTTGGCGTCGCTGGTGGCATAGCTGAAGCGGGCGCCGCCGGGGTCGCCGAACGCCTCGCCTGGCACGAAGGCGACTTTGGCCTCGTCGAGGGCGATGGCGGCCAGGTCGAGCGTCGACTCGGCCAAGCGCCCGTTGAACATCCGGCCGAACAGCCCGCTCAGGTCGGGGTAGGCGTAGAACGCACCCTCGGGCTCGGGGCACACGACGCCATCGATGGCGTTGAGCATCCCGTGCATCAGCTTGCGGCGACGATCGAAGGCGACGCGCATCTCGGCTACGGCGTCGAGGGGGCCCGACACCGCAGCGAGCGCAGCGCGCTGGGCGACGTTCGACACGTTCGAGGTGGAGTGGCTCTGCAGGTTCGTCGCCGCCTTGATGACGTCGTCGGGGCCGATCATCCACCCGACGCGCCAGCCGGTCATGGCGTAGGTCTTGGCGACGCCGTTGACGACGACGCAGCGGTCCGCGATGGA
>JAYUDU010000375.1:0-4308 GCA_043739605.1 Acidimicrobiales bacterium
GGCCGTTACCACGCTGACGTCCACGGCATGTTCATAGACACGCTGTCGGTTCCCGCCGGCCTGTACTTCCTGTGGGTGGTGTGGCGTCTTTACCACGACACGCTCATGGACTGGAACGCCGGTCCGACGCAGGTCGTCGCCGTCGCGACCCGCCGGCACGGCCTTTAAACTCAACGAACGGCGGCGACCCCAGGGGAGATGCCCTGCTCGCGGAGCTTCGACGAAGGGGTCTGGTTCGACGGCAGCAGGTGCGGGGTGAGGTCGATCTCGTCCAAGGCGAGGTCGCCGCTGAGCACTGCCTGCTTCCACGCTTGGTGCTCGCCTTCGAGAGCGTGGAACTCGGGCATGACCTCGTCGGCGAAGAGCTTCAGGCTCGAGCAGATGTCTTCGTGGCTGTTGCGGCCGGCCTGGTTCAGCAGGATGACCTGGTCGACGTTGGACTCGGCGAAGCGGTGCAGTCGTTCGCGGATGGTGGCCGGCGAACCGATGAGCCCGCCGTGTTGCGCAGCTTGGCCCTTCGGCGTCTGCTTCCAGGCCAGGTACTCGTCCCACAGGCTGACCGTGCCCGGCTCGACCGGGCCGTGGGTGTTGTAGAAGACCAGCGCGAACTGGAAGAACGTGCTGCCGTCGGCTTTCGCTTGCGCTTCCTCGTCGGTGTCGGCGCACATGAACTGCGACACGACGGCGATGTTCGGGTTGGTCTGGTAGTCGGTGAGCGGGTCAAGCTTGTGGACGAACGCGTTGTAGTAGGCGTTCACCCACGCCTTCGCCGCCTCGGCCGACACGAACTGGAAGCCGAGCGCACCGAGGCCGCGGCGACCCGCCATCTCGATGGTCTCCAGTTGACTGCACGCCACCCACAGTGGCGGATGCGGGCGCTGCATCGGCTTGGGCACGACGTTGCGGAGCGGGAAGTCGAAGAACTCGCCGTGGTACTCCCAGCCCTCCTTCCAGAACATCGGCATCAGGCACCGCATGGCGTCTTCCCAGATCGCCCGCTTGTCACGAAACCGTCGGTCGAACGGATGCAGCTCAGTGATGCTCGACCCCTCACCGACCCCCAGCTCGACCCGACCGTCGCTCACAAGATCGAGGGTGGCCACCCGCTCGGCCACTCGCGCCGGGTGGTTGGTCGTGAGCTGCACGATGCCATGGCCGAGGCGGATGCGCGAGGTGCGCTGGCTGGCGGCGGCGAGGAACACCTCTGGAGCGGAGGAGTGGCTGTACTCCTCAAGGAAGTGATGCTCGACCTCCCAGGCATGGTCGAAGCCAAGCTCGTCGGCCAGCTCGATCTGTGACAATGCGTTCTTGACGAGCTCGTGCTCGTCGGTGGCGGTCCATGGCTTCGGGAGCTGCAACTCGTAGAAGATGCCGAACTTCATCGTGGGCCTCGCAATCGGTGCGTCGGTGGCGACGCTTCCCGCCTCTTGTTAGCCGACAGCAGGGCCCGCTCGCTCAGCCCGCTCATCGAACGAGCGCCGGTCAGCCCCGCTCGATGATGAGCACGGCCACCAGCGCCGTCCACCCGGTCTGGTGGCTCGCGCCGAGGCCGGCCCCATTGTCACCATGGAAGTACTCGTGGAAGTTGACGTACTCGGACCACGCCGGATCTCGCTGCAGACGCTCGACGCCGCCGAAGCACGGACGGTTGCCGTCGCCATCGCGTCGGAACAGACCGATCAGTCGATCGGACAGGTCGTCGGCTATCGAGCCGAGCGTGTGCTCGGTGCCAGAGCCGACGGGATGCTCGACCCTGAATGTGTCGCCGAGACCCTCATGCAGGCGGCGGAGCGCTTCGATGATCAAGTAGTTCACCGGCATCCAGACCGGACCCCGCCAGTTCGAGTTGCCGCCGAACAGCGCGGTGGTGGACTCCGCAGGCTCGTAGTCGAGGCGTTGCACCTTGCCGCTCACGACGAACTCGAGCGGATGGTCCCGGTGCATCTGCGAGAGCGACCGGACGCCGTGCGGCGACAAGAACTGGAGAGGGTCGAGCATCCGGTCCAACAGGCGGACGATGCGGTCGGGGGACGCGACACAGAGCAAGCGCGACGCGCCTCCTGCATGCACCTCGGCGACATGCGAAAGGATGTCCATGTCCGCTTGGTGGAAGCGGATGAGCCGGTCGATGCTCGCCATGAACGAGGGCAGCGCAGAGCGGGCCGACTCTGCGAGGAACGCCGTCGCGGTCAGCGGCAAGAGCCCCACCACCGAGAACGACCGCACGCGCTGGGAGGTGCCATCGATCAGGCGCAGCTGGTCGTGGTAAAAGCCAGTCTCCTCATCCCAGAGACCCTTGTGCTCCATGGCGCTGGCGATGAGGGCAAAGTGTTCGAAGAACTTGATTGCGATGTCCTCGTAGACCGGATCGCGCATGGCGAGCGAGAGCGAGAGGTCGAGCATGTCGAGGCAGTAGCGGGCCATCCACGCAGTGCCGTCACTCTGCTCAAGCACCGCGCCGCCGGGCACGTCCTTCGAGCGGTCGAACGGGCCGATGTTGTCGAGCCCCAAGAAGCCGCCCTCGAAGACGTTGTCGCCCGCTTCGTCCTTGCGGTTCACCCACCACGTGAAGTTGATGAGCAGCTTGTGGAAGATGCGCTCAAGGAAGGCGACGTCCGCGCGGCCGTCGATCTCGAAGACGCGTCGCGCCGCCCACGCGTGCACGGGCGGGTTGACGTCGTCGAACGTCCACTCGTACGCCGGCAGCTGACCACTCGGGTGCATGAACCACTCGCGGCTGAACAGGATCAGCTGCTCCTTGGCGAAGCCAGGATCGATGTACGCGTACGCCACGCAGTGAAACGCGAGATCCCACGCCGCATACCAAGGGTATTCCCACGGGTCGGGCATCAGGATCACATCCGCGTTGCGGAGGTGGCGCCACCGACCGTTGCGAATGTCGCCTCGGCCCGGCGGAGGGGCGGGTTGCCCGGGGTCGCCGTCAAGCCAGTGGCCCACGTCGAAGTGGAAGAACTGCTTCGACCAGCACAGCCCTGCGAAGGCTTGGCGGGCAACCGCCGCTTCCTCGTCGGTGGCGCGCCCCGGCACCACCGATGCGTACAGCTCGTCGGCCTCCGCCTTGCGCTGGATGAACACGGCGCTCGCCGGCGCGGACGGACGCGTCGGCCGGCCGAGGCGAAGCTCGATGGTGGTCGTCGCACCTGCCTCGACCTCGATGACGTGGTGCAGCGCCGCCTTCGTCCCAGACTGCGCGGGGTTCGTCGTGTTGCGCCCACCGACGACGTGGTCGCCGATCGCGTCCTTCGGGTACGCGGTCGTCGGGCGGTCGCCGTAGAGGGCGGTCACGTTCGTCTCGTTGTCACAGAACAGCGGCGTGTGGGTGTCTCGGCTGCGCAGCTCGTAGCGACCGAGGAAGGCGTGCTCCGCCTGGATCGCGCCGTCCTCGAGCCACAGGCGCGGGGTGCGGTCGTCGTGACCCCAGGCCCAGGTGTTCCTGAACCACAGCGTCGGGAGTACGTGGAGCGTCTCGGTGCTGTGGCCCAGGTTGCGCACCGAAACGCGCCAGAACATCTCGTCAGGCGTCGCCTTGGCGATGTCGACATCGACCTGCCAGAAGCCGTCGTCGAACACGCCGGTGTCGAGCACCTCGTACTCTGGGTCGAGACGCCCTCTGCGGCCGTTCTCGGCGATGAGGTCGGCGTACGGGAAGGCGGACTGCGGGTAGTGGTAACGCCACGAATTCCACGAGTGTGTTGGCGTGCCATCGACGTACCACCAGTGCTCTTTGGCATCCTCGCCATGGTTCGCCTGGTGCTGGGTCAGGCCGAACAACCGCTCCTTGAGGTGGCCGTCGCGTCCGTTCCACAGGGCCAGCGCCATGCAGAGGAACTGGTGGTCGTCGGACCAACCGCACAACCCGTCCTCGTTCCACCGATACGTCCGAGAGCGCGCGTGCTCGTAAGGGAACGACCTCCAGGCATCACCGTCCGCCGAGTAGTCCTCCCTGACGGTCCCCCAGGCGCGCTCTGCGAGGTACGGGCCCCACTGCCGCCACGGCTCGGTGCCGGCATCGGCAGCTGAGAGGCGACTGCGCTCGGCATGATCGGCATGCCGCGAGCCGGCGTCGGGTGCGCGTGCCATGGCTGAACGCTGCCACATCGGCGACGCGCCAGACTCGGTGGGTGCGCGCGCTGACCGTCCTCCCTGGAACCGCTGGGTCAGCTGCTGTGACCGACCTCGCAGATCCGCCGCTCAGCGACGGTCCCATCCTTGTCAAGACGATCGCCGTCGGTGTGTGCGGTACCGACCTTGAGATCTGCGCTGGCGCCTACGGCACCGCCCCCGCGG
>JAYUDU010000376.1:0-10726 GCA_043739605.1 Acidimicrobiales bacterium
CCGTGCACGACGACGAGCTGTTCGACGTGCTCCTGCGCCCAGGATTCTCAACACGGACGGAGACGACCACGCTGTCGGGCAGGGGCGTAGGCCTCGACGTGGTCCGCGACGGCGTCGAGTCCATCCACGGCTCCGTCGAGGCGACGAGCGAGCTCGGTCGCGGCACATCGTTCCGCATGCTCGTGCCGTTCGCTATCGGCAACATGCGATGCATCCCGGTCAGGAGCGAAGAGCAGTGGTTTGCCCTCCCGCTGACCGGACTTGTCCGGCTGCAAGCGGTAGAAGCCGACGCGTTGGGTCGGGCCGGGGATCGGTCGATGCTCCGCACCGTCGAAGGATTTGTGCCGTGCGCCCACCTGAGCGATGTCCTGGCACGCCAGCCGCGCCGCGACACGGCTCCCGTCGCCCTCGTGCTCCGGACGGGCGGACGAACCGTCGCGTTGCTGGTCGCCGAGGTCGGGGGCGAGATGGAGCTGATCTCGACGCCGTTCCCCGCTCCACTGCGGCGCGTGGCCTTCGCCTCCGGCGCGGCCATCACACCGACAGGTCAGCCGATCGCGGTGTTGAACGCTCCCGAGCTGGCGCGGGCCATCTGGCGAGGCGGCGCGCAGCTCGGCAGAGCAACGCGCCCCACCGATGTCCGTGACGCTCCGCGCCACACAAAGATCGCGCGTGCCCTGGTCGTCGTCGTCGCGGATGATTCGATCACCACGAGAGCGCTAGAGGCCACGGTCCTGCGCCAAGCCGGCTACGAGGTTCGTCCCGCGGCGGATGGCGCGCAAGCCCTTGAGATCCTTGAGGCGGGCGGGGTCGATGCCCTGGTGAGCGATGTCCAGATGCCAGGGCTGGATGGCATCGAGCTGTGTGAGCGCGCACGGGCAGATCCCCGCTTCGCAGCGTTGCCGATCATCCTCGTCACCGGGTTGTCGTCAGACATCGACCGGCAGCGAGGACTTGCGGCCGGCGCAGACGCATACATCGTCAAGGCGCAGTTCGACTCACTGCACCTCATCGACGTGCTTCGCTCGCTCATCGGGCCCGTCACATGACCACGGTGATCCTCGTCGACGACTCGGCGACGGCTCGCCTGCTCCTTCGGGGAGTCCTGACCAGGGACGGCACCATCCAGGTGATCGGCGAGGCGGTGGCCGGCGTCGATGCCCTCGATCTGGCGCGCCGACTACAACCCGACGTCATCGTGATGGACGTCGTCATGCCTGACGTCGACGGGTTCGAGGCGACCCGACGAATCATGGCAGAGCGCCCGTGCCCGATCGTTCTGGTCTCCGCGTCATATCCATCTGAGGTGGCCTCGTCGCTCGCCGCGCTCGCGGCCGGCGCGGTGACGATCGTCGCCAAGCCGCAGCGCACCGGCTCAGCGGAGGCCGCCGCGACCGGCGCCGAGCTCGTTGGTGCAGTCAAGCGGATGGAAGGCGTCCGCCTCGTGCGACGGACGACGACACGACAGCCCGCGGCTGACAAAGCCCATCCCACCACCGGCCAGATGCCCACACCACGCACCGCCTCGATCGTTGCCATCGGGGCCTCCACCGGTGGACCGCGGGCCATCGCCACCGTACTCAGCGGCCTGCCGGCGAGCTTCCCTGTGCCCATTCTGATGGTGCAGCACATCGGCTACAGATTCACCGCTGGCCTGGCGGCGTGGCTCCATGAGTCAACTCCGATCTCGGTGCGCCTCGCGATCGAAGGCGAGGTGCCGCGGGCGGGCAGTGCGCTGATCGCCGGCGGCGACCACCACCTGGGTCTCGCTCCGGACGGTCGGGTGCATCTGAGCGATGCCCCTCCGATCGGCGAACACCGGCCGTCGGCGACGCACCTGTTCCGCTCCGTGGCATCGGTCCACGGACCCGGCGCCGTCGGCGTGATCCTGACCGGCATGGGGAGCGATGGTGCGCCAGGGCTCGTCGACCTCCACGCAGCCGGAGGGCGAGTCGTCGGACAGGACGAGGCGACGTGCGTCGTCTACGGGATGCCTCGTGCGGCAGCAGCGCGCAGGGCGGTCGATCTGCTGGCTCCCCTCGATGCGATTGCAGCAGTCCTGCAGCAGTGGTGCGCGTCGGTCCCGACAGGCCCGTTCTCATGAGCTCAGCGACGCACGCCGGCGGCCCCGCCCGGCGTCCACCTCGCACGCCCATCATCACACGCGGTCGCCACGGTCCGACGCGCTTCGAGCTCTACGCCAAGACCGCAGCTTCGACAGGCGACGCGGGAGGGGGCGGCGACGGCGGCCGCTTCCGTGGGCCGCAGATGCGTAGATGCTGCGGTGCGAGCTGCACGCGAAGCTGAGCACGCATCCGATCGCGAGCGGAGCCCACAGCGCGGCACCGAAGATCTCGACCCCCATCACGAAGCAGGTGAGCGGCGTGTTGGCTGCCCCGGCAAACAGCGCTACGAAACCGACGGCCGCCAACACCGAGACAGGCGCGTGCAGCACATGCGCGACCGTCACCCCCAAGGTCGCACCCATCACGAACAGGGGCGTCACCTCGCCACCCGGGAAGCCGGAGCCAAGTGTGATCGCGGTGAACACCAGCTTGAGCGCGAAGGCGGCCGCCACCACCCCCGCCCCGCCAGCCAGCGACGCGTCCAGCAAGGGCGTCGAGAGGCCGAGGTAGGCGCGCGTGCCCAGCGCGAGGGTGAGCCCGATGACCGCAACTCCGCCGATGACCGGACGGAGCGGCGGCCAGCCGACCACGACGGCGAGCACGTGCTGGATCCCGTGGGTCAGCTCGACGAACGCGATGCTCGTGAGGCCGCAGCACGCGCCGACGATGGCCACGCTTCCCAGCACCCGGGGACTCAACGTCAGGGGCCCAATCGGCGCGTACGTCGCGTGGCGTATGCCGAGTCCATATACGATCATGGCCCCCACCAACGACGCGACCACCGCGGGGATCGCCGCGGCCCAGCGCAGCCTGCCTCCGGCGCGCACCTCTAGGCCGAATATCGCACCGGCGAACGGAACCCCGAACACGCTGGCGAACCCGGCAGAGATCGCCGCGATGAGCAGGAGGCGGCGCTCTTGCGCGGTCAGGTCGAGGCGCCGGCCCAGCGCGGCACTCAAGCTTCCCGACATCTGGACCGCGGTGCCCTCCCGCCCTGCACTTCCGCCGAACAGGTGGGTCACGAGGGTGCCGACGTAGACGAGCGGAGCCATGCGCCGCGGCACACCTGCGCCGGGGGTGTGAATCTCGTCGACGATGAGCGCGTTGCCCCCCGCCGATCGACCGCCGCCGTAGTGGTACGCCACGCCGATCACGAGCCCAGCTACGGGCAGGAACCACAGCAGCGCACGATGGGATCGACGGGTGTCCGTCATCACGTCGAGCGAAGCGAGGAAGCCAGCAGACGAAAGCCCGGCGAGGATGCCGGCGCACAGGCCGAGCAGTACGGCGCGCGCCAGCCACGAACAGCGCGCCCGCACGGTCGTCACCATCGGTCAGGAGCGGCCGAGCCTTGCGAGCCCTCGCCGGAACAGACCGAGCGTCGACGCATGGAGCATGTCGCCGATCGCCACCGGTGCCTTCCCCGCGAACGCACGCGCGTGCGTGCCCTCGAGCACGATGCCGAGCTTGAAGCACGCCATGACCTCGTACCAGGCGATCGCTGACAGGTCACGGGAGGTGCGCGTCGCGTAGCGGGCCACCAGCTCGTCGGGGCCGCAGAGGCCGCCCACGCCGCCGAGCGCGCCGCCGATGCCGAACTCCGCGCTGGTCGGCCAGGTGGCAAGCAGCCAGCCGAGGTCGAGGAGGGGGTCTCCGATCGTGCACATCTCCCAGTCGACGATCGCCGCCAGCTGCGGCCCGTCGTAGCGGAACAGCAGGTTCGCGAGGTGGAAGTCACCGTGCGAGAGCCCAGGCCTGAACGACGTGGGCAAGTTCGCCTCCAACCAGGTGGCCACATCTTCGAGGCCAGGGATGTCCGGTCCGGGGTAGCCCTCGTGTCGGGAGTACGACTCGAGCTCGCTCAGCCACCGCGGCACCTGCCGCTCCAAGAAGCCGTCTGGCTTGCCAACATCGCCAAGGCCGACGGCCTCGTGGTCGATGGCGCCGAGCGCTGACAAGCCGTCAACGGCGCACAGGCCCATCTCGCGACGGACCCCCGCGTCGCCGCGGTGCAGATCCGGCAGCTCTGTCGTCGGGTTGAAGCCATCGACCACGTCCATCAGGTAGAAGGCCGCGCCGTCCATGACATCCTCCTCAGGGCACCCGACCACGAAGGTGGGATGCGGCACATCGGAGCCGGCCAGAGCGGCGAGCACCCGCATCTCGCGGCGGATGGCGTCGTTGCTCTTGGGACGCAGGTGGAGCGGGCCCCGCCGCAGGACGTAGCTGGTGCCGCCGCGCTCGAACCGCACGAGGATGTTCTGGGTACCCCCGGCAAGGAGCGCTGCGCCTTCGATCGCCCCACGGGAAAGGTCCTGGCCGTCCATCCATGCGGCCAGCGCCTCAAGGTTCACGCCAGGGATGCTCGACATGCGGCGCATTCTTCACGCAGGGGCGATAGCCCGCGCGCATCGACGCTACTTCGGCGCGTGGCGACCGAATCGGGCGCCAACGACCAGGGCGCGCTGGTACAGCCCTGCGGGGAGGCGGCTGATCAGGTCGATCACCTTCGCATCGGGGCCGATGAGCGCGCGACGTCGGTTGGCCTGGACCGCGGCAAGGATCTGTCGTGCCGCCTTGTCCGGGGTTGTCATGGCGGCCCGATCGAAGCCCTTGCGGGCCTCCTCCGGCGATCCGGCCAGCGCCTCGATGCTGGCATCCATGCGCGCGTTGTTGGCGATGTTCGTCTTGATCCCGCCGGGGTGGACCGTCGTCGACGACACACAGCTCTGCTCGATCTCCAGCTCCATACGCAGGGCATCGGTGAAGCCCCGCACCGCGAACTTGGCGGCGTTATAGGCGGACTGCGAGGGGATGCTGATGAGACCGAACACGCTGGAGAGGTTGACGATGTGACCTTCACCGCTTGCCTTGAGGTGCGGCAGAAATGCCTTGGTGCCATGCACGACGCCCCAGAAGTTGATGTCCATCAGCCATTCGAAATCCGTATATGACATGGCATCGATGGTTGAGGCGAGGGCGACGCCTGCGTTGTTGAAGATGAGGTTGACCTTGCCGTGCTCTTCGACCACCTGGTCGGCCCATTCGAGGACAGCATCGCGATCAGCCACATCAAGAAATTGGGACGTGACCTTCACGCCGACGCCTTCGCATTGGGCCACCGTCTCTGCGAGACCGACTTCGTCGATGTCACACAGAGCGAGGTGGGCACCTTGGCGGGCGAGGTCGTTGGCAAGGGCGCGGCCGATGCCGGAGCCGGCGCCGGTGATTGCAGCAACGCGGCCATCGAAGCTCTTCATGCCTGCGCTCCCGCCGCCACCTTGGCCAGCTTGTCGTTGAGCGTGCCGGATGGCCCGAACAGCTCGTCGCGCCACCGCATCACAAGCTCGTCAGTGTCGGAGTCGTCCGGGTGGAAGTCCGGGCGGTTGTAGTCGCGTAACTGGTCCCACAGCTTGCGCTGAACCAACGGCGAGCGTCGAAAGGTGCGCCAGCTGCGGCGAAGGTTGCCACGCCGATAGGTGGCCTTGTCACCCAGCAACGAGACGGTGACGGAGAGCGCCATCCCCAGAACGAACCCGTAGCGCAGGACGTGCATCGTCCACACCCGCATGCGTTCGCCGCCACCAATCGCCTTGTAGACGTCGAACGCGACCGCCTTGTGCTCTGACTCCTCGAGTGCGTGCCACAAGAAGAGGTCCCTCACGGCGTCGGCGCCGAACAGCCGACGGACCTCCTCGTCCTGGAGGATCAATTCAGCCAGGGTCGCCGTGAAGTGCTCCAGGCCCGCAGTGGCCGCGAGGTTGGCCTTGGCCGGGGCGAACCGGCTCCGGAGGGCCAAGCCAGCCTTCGTCAATCGCTCCAGCTGCTTCGTGGGGTAGCCCAGTTGCGCCAGCCGGTCGTTGAAGACCCGGTGCTCACGGCCATGCACGGCCTCTTGGCCGATGAACCCCGCCACCTGCCGCTTCAGCGCCGGGTCGGTGATCTGGTCTCGATAGTGACGCACGGATCGGACGAAGAAGTCCTCTCCATCCGGGAACACCGACGACAGCGATGCCGCGAGGTGGCTGAGAATCAGGTCGCCATCCGGCGCGAAGTGCTTGGGGAGGTCGCGGAGCGACTCCTCGAACGACATGCGTCTGGTAGGGACCTTGCGGTCGGGGTTGCTCGTCTGGCTCATCGGATGCGCCTCCTTGTCGTGCTTGGCCAAAGACTAGACGCTTTGAGCGAATGTCTCAAGTACTCAACTCCGGCGGCCGCGCTTGCTACGATGGCGCCGTGCACACGCGAGGGGCGCAGACCCGCCAGACCATCCTCGAAGCTGCCATCGTCCGATTCGGACGCGACGGCTACCGGTCGACGTCCATCGCAGACATCGCCCGCGACGCGGGGGTGGGGTCAACGATCACCTACGCGTACTTCCCCAACAAGGAAGCACTGTTCCTGGCCGCCATCGACGAGGACGCCGCCGCCGTCATCCAGATCGGCATGTCCGGGGTGCTCGAGAACCTTGGCGACCGGGCATGGCGCCAGACGCTCATCTTCACCCTGTTCGGCGCCATCGATGCCCACCCCCTGGCGCGGCGCGTGCTCGCCGGTCTCGAGCCCGACGTCACCGACCGGGTACTCGACATCCCCGCACTCAACGAGCTGCGCAGTGCGTGCGCAGAGCGAATCCGCGCAGAGCAGCTGACGGGCCTCGTGCGGGCCGACATCGATCCCGTGTCAATCGGCAACGGCGTGGTCGCCATCATGCTGTCGCTGATGATGTCGGTCGTTCAGATCGGGCAGGCCACCGCGCTCACGTACGCACGCGACGTCGCGGCGGTGTTCGAAGCGGCGCTCGACAACACGCCGCTCCTGCGCGAGCGCGCCAACTCCCCCCGCCGCGAGACCACCGTCTGGTGAGGCGTCGGCGTCTGCGTCAAACGACCCGTAGCCAGCTGGCCGTCGCCAACCTGTCACTGACGAGCGCGTTGACCGGAGCGTCGCTGTCCGCGTGGCCGATGGCCACACCACAGAACAGCATCTCGGAGTCCGGCGCGCCGACGAAGGCGGCGACCGACTGCGAGCGCATGCTCCATGCCTCTTGCGCGCACGTCGCCAATCCGGACTCTTGGGCGAGCAGCATGAACGTCTGCAAGAACATGCCGAGGTCCGACCACTGCGGGGGCCCCATCCGACGATCGACGAAGCAGAAGATTGCGGCCGGTGCGCCGAAGAAGCTGAAGTTCTCCGCGACCCTCGCAAACCGTGCCGCCTTGTCCGCGCGGCCGATCCCCAGCAGCTCGTACATCTGCTCGCCGACGTTGAAGCGGCTGGTGCGGTGGGGCTCCCACAGGTTGGCTGGATAGATCTCATAACCCGGGCCCTCCAGCGCCGCAGCTTCGGCGTGGGCATGGAAGCGTTGCATGGCTCCGGCACCGACGAGATACACGCGCCACGGCTGCACGTTGCCGCCAGAGGGGGCGCGGCTGGCCCGCTCGAGCAGGTCGACGATGAGGTCGTCGGCGACCGGTGCGGCGGTGAACGCCCTGATCGATCGTCTGGCTGCAACGGCGTCTCTCACGTCCATCACGGCATCCTGTCCCGCGACACCGACCCGCGTCTTGTTCCGTAGGCTGGCTGCGTGACCAGCCTCCACGACTTCTCTGCGACCTCCCTTGAGGGCACCGAGATCGACCTCGCCGACTACAGAGGCAAAGTCGTCCTTGTTGTGAACACGGCGTCAAAGTGCGGTTTCACACCGCAGTTCGCCGGACTGGAGCAGCTGCACGCAGACTATGGGGCCGAGGGCTTCGCGGTGCTCGGTTTCCCGTGCGACCAGTTCGCCCACCAGGACCCCGGCACCGACGCCGAGATCGGCGCCTTCTGCCAGAAGAACTACGGGGTCACCTTTCCGATGTTCTCGAAGATCGACGTCAATGGCGCGGCAGCTCACCCCCTGTACCGGTGGCTTCGGAAGTCGAAGACCGGCGTGCTCGGCGACCGCATCAAGTGGAACTTCACGAAGTTCCTCGTCGATGGCGATGGCAACGTGATCAAACGCTATGGGTCGCGGACCAAGCCAGAGGCCATCGCCGCCGACGTAGCCGCCGTCGTCCGGCACTGAAGCTGCGCCACCCGCGCTACGCGACGGCCACCCGCAACACCGCCCGCTATTGCGACCAGGTCGCACCATCGTTAGGGTTTTGCTCCATGCGCCACCTTCGCTCCGCCCGCCTCTTCGTCGGCGTCGGCTACCTCGCGCTCGCCGCAGCATGCGGCTCCGGGACCACGAACAACGCCACGAACAGTCCGGTCGCCACCGACTTCGCCGCCGCCAGCTCTGGCGGCGACGCCCGCACCGCGGCGGCCATCCGCAAAGACGCGTCCTTCACCTGCCCTACCGCTGCGGCCAATGCTGGCGCAGTTCGGCCGGCACCCGCGCCCGGCCACCGACTACAGATCGCCACAACGGTCGCGCCCATCACGTCCATCATCGCCAACGTGGCGGGGGACACAGCCGACGTACACGGCATCATCCCCGAGGGCGAGGACAGCCATACCTACGAGCCGAAGCCGAGCGTCGCAGAGCTGTTCTCCAAGGCCGACATCGTATTCGTCAACGGCTTGTCGCTCGAGGACCCGACGAAAAGCCTGGCGGACAAGAACGTCCCTGCGGGTGGCCAGGTCATCGAGCTGGGCTCGATCGTCCTGAGTCCGGATGAGTACATCTACGACTTCTCGTTCCCACGCGACGGCGGCAAGCCCAACCCGCACCTGTGGACGAACCCGCCGATGGCGCACTGCTATGCGACCATCGCGGCCAGCGCGCTCTCGAAGGCGGACCCTGCCAACGCCGCCGCGTACAAGGCCAACGCCGAGGCGTTCACCAACAAGGTCGACAGTCTTGACACCCTCTTCGCGGCCGCGTCGCGTGGCATGACGGCCACTCAACGCGAGCTCCTCACGTACCACGATGCTTACGCATACTTCGCGGCGCATTACACGTGGAAGATCATCGGTGCGATCCAGGTGTCCAACTTCGAGGAGCCGACTCCGAAAGAGGTGGCGGCGTTGATCACCCAGATCAAGAGGGAGAAGGTGCCCGCCATCTTCGGGTCTGAGGTGTTCCCAAGCCCCGTCCTCGCACAGATCGGCAAGGAGACCGACGTCAAGTATGTCGACACGTTGCGCGACGATGACCTTCCAGGCGTACCAGGCGACGCCGACCACTCCTACCTCGGCCTGATGAAAGCGGACTTCGTCACCATGATCTCCAGCCTCGGTGGCGACGCCACCGGCCTCAGGGCCTTCGACAGCGCCGATGTCACGAAGTACCGAGCCAGCTATCCCCAGTGACTGACGACGACCCCATCATCTCTCTGCGACACGTCTCGCACACCTACGGCGAACAAGCCGTCCTCGACCACATCGACCTCAGCGTCGGCGGCCGCGACCTCCTCGGGGTCGTCGGTCCATCAGGCTCTGGCAAGACGACGCTCCTGCGCCTCCTGCTTGGCGCCCTGCAGCCCGTGCACGGCGATGTCATCCGACGCCCCGGCCTCCGCTCCGGCTACGTGCCTCAGGTGGAGACGGTCAACTGGCACTTCCCCGTGACCGTCGCAGAGGTGGTCCTGATGGCACGCACCGACGGACGCCGGTGGCCGTGGCCGAGCAAGGCCGAAAAGATGGAGGTCGCCGAGGTGCTCGAGCGGCTGAGCCTCGGAGCGCTCGGCCACCGTCACATCCGCGAGCTGTCGGGCGGGCAGCAGCAGCGTGTGTTCATCGCGCGCGCGCTCCTCGGACGCCCGCACCTCCTCGTGCTCGACGAGCCCACCTCCGGCGTCGACGTCCGCACCCGCCACGAGGTCCTTCACCTGTTGGGAGAGCTCAACCGCGACGGTCTGGCCATCGTGCTGTCAACCCACGATCTCAACGGCATCGCCGCCCACCTCCCGAAGCTCCTGTGTCTCAACGTCACCGTCGCCGGCTACGGCACGCCCCGTGACGTGCTCACGCCCGCGGTCCTCGAGCGCGTCTACGGCGCCCCGATGGACGTCCTCGAGCACGCAGGGATGCCGCTCGTCGTCGATCGACCCACCGCCATCAACCGGTTGCCCGCCCTCGCCCCCGTCGTCAACATCGACCGCCGCAAAGGAGCCTGATGCACGTACTCCTTGACCCCCTGCAGTTTGCGTTCCTCCGACACGCGCTCGTCGTCTGCGCGTTCTCTGGCGCGCTGTGCGGCCTGCTTGGCGTGTTCGTCACCCTCAGAGGGATGAGCTACATCGGCCACGGCCTCAGCCATGCCATCTTTGGAGGCGCCGCCATCTGCGCTGCACTCTCGATCAACTTCTTCGTCGGCGCAGGGCTGTGGGGTCTCGCGTCCGGGCTTGCCATCGGCCGCGTGACCAAGCGACGCATCATCGGCTCCGACGCCGCAATCGGCGTCATCACGACAGCCAGCTTTGCGTTTGGCATCGCTCTGCTGGGCTTCTACAGCCGCGTCAAGCAAAGCATCGAGGCAACTGTGTTTGGCAGCGTCCTCGGCGTGTCCCGAGGCGACATGTGGTTGGTCATCGCCGTGACCATCGCCACGGTTGTCATCGTCATCGTCAACTACCGCAAGCTCTTGTTCACCACGTTCGACCCCGAGG